>NZ_JADGES010000143.1 GCF_016744255.1 Maribacter sp. | reverse complement strand
TACCATCGGGTAAATTAGCAGCAGCGACGGGTACTATTCCAAATGGAATAACAGGACTCCATTGCCCATCTTGGGATGGGGTTTGTGCTGTTACTAACGAATTACTAAGAATTATTAGAAAACAAAATGTTAAAGTAAAATTGTAAATTTTCCGCATAGCTTGGGGTGTAATTAAAAAAATATATGCGAATTTAATTATATGCGAATTCATATTAATCATATATACGTTGAAAATAAATAATAAATCGTTCTATAGCAATAAGAAAAGGAGTACAAGAAAATTCCACTATGAAAAGAGAAGAAATTAAGGGTTAAAAACCTATCTGAATAGATTTTTTTCTTTAAATAGCCTTCTTCTTAGACAAAGTTAAAGTCTTCTTTTGGTACTTAAGTTTAAGTACATTAGTACATTAGGAATAGTATGTCTTTTTCAATAAATTCGCACTTTATTAAATTGTTTTAATAATAATATTAATAAAGAAATGAATTAATTATTTAGTCGGGTTGTAGTTAAAAAACTACATTATAAATTTTTAATATGCCAGAAGTAATATTTTTTGAAAATAGAGGTTTACATGGTGTGTTTTATTCGATAAAATGTATTACAGTTGTTATTAAACGAGTATTTTAATGCTTAAACGAATTATAGGTTAGATGTTATTTAACTATGAAAAAGTATGTATAAGTTTACCGAAAATTAATTATAATTCCCCTTACTAAACCTAAATTATTTGAACTTGAAAACAGTTACTAAATCTAAAATATGGTTATCCTCTCCACATATGGGAGGAACGGAGCAAAATTATATAAATTCAGCTTTTGAACAAAATTGGATAGCTCCATTAGGACCGAATGTAGATGGTTTTGAAAGTGATATTTCTGAATTTCTAGGAGAAGAGTCTAAAGTAGCAGTATTAAGTTCTGGTACAGCGGCTATTCATTTAGGGTTAAAACTACTTACTGTAGAATCTGGTGATGAAGTTATTTGTCAGAGTTTTACTTTTTCTGCTTCTGCTAATCCAATAGCTTATTTGGGAGCAAGGCCTGTTTTTGTGGATAGTGAGAGAGATACTTGGAATATTTGCCCAATACAATTAGAAAAAGCAATACTAGATAGAATAGCAAATGGTGTAAAGCCCAAAGCTATAATTGCAGTTCATCTTTATGGAATGCCATATAAGGTGAAAGAAATTCAAGCTATATCAGAAAAGTACGATATTCCTGTTCTAGAAGATAGTGCAGAGGCTTTAGGTAGTACTGTAAACGGAGTAAAATGCGGAACTTTCGGTGATGTAGGTGTATTATCTTTTAATGGAAATAAGATTATTACAACTTCTGGAGGTGGGGCATTAATCTCTAAAAATCAAAAAATAAAAGAAAAAGCTATTTTTTTGGCTACCCAAGCTAGAGATAATGCAATACACTATCAGCATTCAGAAATAGGGCATAATTATAGAATGAGTAATATTTTGGCAGGTATTGGTAGAGGACAAATGGAAGTCTTACAAGATAGAGTGGATGCTAGAAGGAATAATTATGCAATTTATAAGAAAGAATTATCTCCTTTTAAAGAGTTAGAATTTTCTGAAGATATACCAGGTTATTATTCTAATCACTGGTTAACAGCTGTATTAGTTTCATCTTACGAAATAAGAGAAAAAATAAGATTAGCATTGTTAAAAGAGAATGTTGAATCTAGACCCTTGTGGAAACCTATGCATATGCAACCGGTATTTAGGAATTCCATGTGTTATACAAATGGAGTTTCTGAGGATTTATTTAATAGAGGTCTTTGTTTGCCAAGTGGCTCTAATTTATCTAAAGAAGATTTATTTAGAGTAATTGAATTAATTAAAAAAGAGATAGTATGATACAAAACTACCTTACAAATAGTGTATCTCGTTACGCATCAAAATGGCTTGTTTTAGTTATAGATGTATTAACGACTAGTTTTGCGTTTTTTCTCGCATATTGTATACGTTTTAATCTTTCTTTTGATTTTGATATTAATAAATTATTAGTACAACTTCCAATAGTAGCTCTGTTATCTTTAGCTTCCTTTTTATTCGTTGGTTCTTATAAAGGAGTGGTTAGGCATACTGGAGTAAAAGACGTGTATAATATATTTAATGCTATTTGTCTTTCTAGTATTCTATTGATTACTATGGTTTTGGTTAATCGAGAAGTTGGTCTGTTAGAAGATTTTACCATACCTCTTGCTATTATAATAATTCATAGTTTACTAAGTTTTATTGGTTTAACAGCATCTAGATTTATTTTTAAATCTATGTATAGTAATTTAATGGCTCGTAATTTAAAAGTAAGCAAGAATGTCCTAATTTATGGTGCGGGTGAGTCAGGCATATTAACACATAATGCTTTAACAAGTAACTCAAGAAGTATTGCTAGAGTTGTTGGGTATATAGATCAGGATAATAAAAAATCAGGAAAACAAATAAATGGCGTTAAGGTTTTTCATGAAGAAGAATTAACGGAAAGTTTTATTCTGAAGAAAAATATTAGCGAAGTTATTTTTTCTATGCAGAATGTGGATCCCAAAAAACTTAGAACCTTAGTAGAGGGTTTAGTGGACTACCCTGTACAAGTAAAAATAGTACCACCAGTTGATGATTGGATTAATGGAGAACTTAAAGTATCTCAAATTAAGCAAGTGCAAATAGAAGATTTGTTAGATAGGGCACCTATTACTATTAAAAATAGTAAAATAGAAATGGAACTTAAGAACAAAGTTGTATTGGTAACTGGCGGCGCAGGTTCTATTGGTAGCGAGATAGTAAGGCAAATTTGTTGTTACGATTATAAAGCTTTAATTGTTATTGATCAGGCGGAGTCTGCTTTGTATGATTTACAGCAAGAATTAAAACAGAACGGACACCACAATTTTGTGCCTATTGTAGGGGATATAAGAGACAAAAATAGATTAAATACAATATTTCAAGAGCATAAACCAAATATGGTTTTCCATGCAGCAGCTTATAAGCATGTTCCCTTAATGGAGTATAATTCCTATGAAGCAATAAAAATAAATATTGCAGGAACAAAAACGGTAGCAGATTTATCTTTAATACATGAAGTGGAAAAATTCGTATTTGTATCTACAGATAAAGCGGTGAATCCTACCAATGTAATGGGAGCAAGTAAACGTATTGCAGAAATGTATATAGGTTGCATGCAACAACAGAAGAAAACCAAATTTATTACGACAAGATTTGGTAATGTTTTAGGGTCAAATGGATCTGTAATTCCATTGTTTAGAAAACAAATAGAAAAAGGAGGGCCTTTGACTTTAACACACAAAGATGTAACTCGTTATTTTATGACAATTCCTGAGGCCTCTCAGTTAGTTTTAGAAGCTGGCGCTATGGGAGAAGGAGGAGAAATATTTATTTTCGATATGGGTGAGTCTGTTAAGATTTTTGATTTAGCAAAAAATATGATAAAACTTTCGGGTTTAAATTATCCTGACGATATTGATATTAAAATTACAGGGTTAAGACCTGGAGAAAAATTGTATGAAGAGTTGCTTGCAAACGGAGAAAGTACTTTGCCTACGTACCATAAGAAAATAAAAATAAGTAAGGTAAGGGATTTAGATTATACCGATGTCCGTTCTAGGATTGATGAACTTTGTATAACAAATATGTTCTTTAATGGCAATACGGTGAAATTAATGAAAAAAATTGTTCCTGAGTATGTATCAAGTAACTCAGAGTTATGTGAGTTAGATGAAAAGGGCAAAAAGAAAGGTTCGGATAAACCTAAACTAAAAATTGTTCAATCATAAATTTTGATTAATCTTGTAAACTATAAACAAAACATTTTACTATGACCATTAAGAATTTCTCATTACCTACTTTGTCTTTTATAGCTATGACTGCTTTGATTTTAAGCTCTTGTGCTTCTAAAAAAGATATTGTTTATTTTCAGAATGCCGGAGATTATGAAACTATTGTAAGTGATAATTCGCATACTAATAAATTTAAAATTGATGATGTAGTTAGTATTCATGTATCTACACTAAATCCAGAAGCAAGTTTGCCTTTTAACTTGTTTAAAGGAGCTGAAGAAGGAGGAATTAGAGCAGAGCAAGTAGATTATATTATAGATAAAAATGGAGAAATTGATTTTCCAGTTTTGGGATCTGTAAAAATAGTAGGGTTATCCCCAGAAGAAACAAAAGCATATTTAAAAGAAAAGTTAAGTATATACCTTAAAAACCCAATTGTTAATATACGTTTAAAGAATTTTTCTGTAACTGTACTTGGTGAGGTAAACAGACCTGGAACTTATTTTGTAAATGGAGAACAAATTACAATTTTAGAGGCTTTAGGTTTGGCTAATGATTTAACCATTAAAGGAACACGTAATAATGTTATGGTTATTCGTGATTTTAATGGAACAAAGGTTTATACAAGAGTAGATTTAACGCAAAAAGAGGCTTTAAATTCACCAGTATACTATCTAACACAAAATGACGTTGTATATGTTGAACCAAATAAATCAGCTGTTACATCTTCTTCATTAGATAATAGAGCTTCTATTTGGGTTTCTATTGCTTCTGTATTAATCACTTCAACTGTTTTGATTATTACTAGAAATTAAATACTTAAATAGGTATTTAAATAAATAATATAAAATATTAAAGAACAATAATGAATTCTCAAGAATTTTCATCGAATACCTTAGACCTTAAGGAGTTATTGACAACATATACCAAACATTGGAAATGGTTTGCTCTCTCTTGCTTAGTAGCTATAATAATGGCTTTTCTATATATTAGGTATGCTACTCCAGAATATGCAGCTAAAGCAAAAGTTCAAATAATTGAAGATAAGAGCTCTGCTTCAGAATTATCTGCATTTAGCGAATTAAGCCTTATTGGAGGTGGCGCTAAAAATAAGATAGAAGATGAGATGGAAATTCTTAATTCTAGATCTAATTTTATTGAGGTTGTAAAAGATTTAAAATTGAATACCCAGGTAATTCAATTAGGAAATGTAAAACATACCCAATTATATAAGAATAGCCCAATAAAAATTAACTTTATAGCAACAGATTCTATCGTTAATTCTTCTAAAATTGGATTTTTTATAGAGTTGTCTTCGGACACTTCTTTTGGATATAGCAAAGATGAAGATGCTCCTTTAAAAATTTACTCTTTTGGAAAAAATATAACAACAGAAATAGGAGATATTGTAATTACTCCTAATCTTAAGTATTTCGAAAGGCATAAAGGACATAGAATAAAAGTCAATGTTAACCCTATTTTTAAAGTAGCAGAGGCGTATCAAACTAAAATTATTGTGGCGCCAGCTCAAGAATTTTCTAATATCATTAATGTTTCTTTAAACGATGCAATTCCTCAAAGAGCTATTGATATTATTAATAAATTGGTAAGCGTTTATAATAAAAATGCAGTAGAGGATAAGCAGATTATAGCAGATAAAACTTCTACCTTTATAAATGAACGCATTAAAGAAATATCAGGAAATTTAACCTCTGTAGACCAATCTGCACAAGATTTTAAAACCAGCAAAGGGGTTACGGATATAGCAAGTGAAGCAAATATTGCTTTAAATGTAGGTGCAGCAAACAGACAAGAGTTAGAGAATGCTAAAACTCAATTAAGTATAGCATCTGGAATGAAAGATTACGTTTCCGGTGAAAGTGGTTATGAAGTTATGCCATCTAATGTTGGTTTGTCTGATGCTACTATTGCCAATACGACAGCAAAGTATAATGAGTTGGTTATGGAGCGTAATAGGTTACTAAAGAGTTCTAATGAGCAAAACCCAATTATTGTTAATTTAGACCAACAATTAAATGGGCTTAAACAAAGTATGAAGTCTAGTTTAACAGGGATGGAACGTAATTTGGGTTTACAGGTGAATAATTTATCAGGGCAAATGTCTAGAATTAATTCTAAAATTTATTCGGCTCCTAAAAACGAAAGACAATTAAGAGATATAACGAGACAACAACAAACAACGGAATCTCTTTACTTGTATTTATTGCAAAAAAGAGAAGAATCTCAAATAACAGCTGCATCTGGGTCTCCTAAATCAAAGGTTATAGATTATGCATATCAGATGGGAGATTTTCCTATTAGCCCTAAAAAGCCATTAATACTTTTGGCTTCATTAATATTGGGAATGTTAGTTCCTTTCTCTGTTATCTACGCTAACGATTTGTTAGATAATAAAATTCATAGTAAAGTTAGTTTAGAGAAATTGGTAAAAAATGTTCCTGTCTTGGCAGAACTTCCTAAACTTGGTAAAAAAGATACCTTTTTGGTTACCAATGATGATAGGTCGGTATTGAGCGAATCTTTGCGA
>NZ_JADGES010000032.1 GCF_016744255.1 Maribacter sp. | reverse complement strand
TTAAAGTATGATGCATACCATGAAGCAAGCTCTACGATATTTTGCACTCCCTATAATTTTTCTATTTGTTTCTTCTTGTAAAACCACAAAAGTAGTTACGGATGGTAGTGTAAACGAAAATTTATCGGCCAAGGCAATCATTAAATCGCATTATCAAAATCAACTCGATTTTAAAACTTTAAGTGGTAAAGTAAAAATCAATTATTCCAATGGAGAATCTTCCCAAGGCGTATCGGTTAGTTTGCGTATGGAGAAAGACAAAGCTATTTGGATGAGCGCTCCGTTAGGCATGGTAAAAGTACTTATTACTCCAAATAGAGTGTCTTTCTATAACAAATTACAGAACGAATATTTTGACGGTAATTTCTCCTATCTCAGTAACTTATTAGGAACCGATTTAGATTTCGATAAAGTACAAGATTTATTATTAGGACAGGCAATTTTCGATTTACGTAAGGAGAAATATAATGCTTCCGTAGCAGATAAAAATTACCAATTAAAGCCTAGAAAAGCAGGAGATTTATTTAAAACTTTTTTTCAGATAGAGCCTGCCAATTTTAAAATGGCAACGCAGCAACTCTCGCAACCGTTAAAAAATAGAGTTTTAGAGATTGATTATAAAAACTATCAAAAAATAGAAAATAAGGTATTGCCTAATGCTATAGTGATTACAGCTATAGAGAAGAGGGTTACCAATACTATAGGTTTGGAATATAGAAATATGGAGTTCAATAGATCTTTGAATTTTCCATATAAGATTCCAAAAGGTTATGATGAGATTGTATTGAAAGGCAATGGGAAGTAAATCGTTTTTAAAGTTTATTCTAGTAGTACTTATAACCATTATTTCGGTTGCCAATACCCATGCCCAAACCAAAGAGCAAAAGTCTTTAGAAGCAAAAAGAGAAAAACTCCAAACGGAAATTCGCGAAATAAATAGATTGCTTTTTGCGGAAAAAAAGGAAAAAGGTGACGTGCTAGACCAAATGAAAGCGTTGGATAAGAAGATAAATGTACGCCAACAATTAATCCGAGTTACTAACCAGCAATCTAATCTTTTAAACCGTCAGATAAGCGCTAATATTCGTAGTATTTATAAGCTAAATAAGGATTTAAAAACGGTAAAGGATGAATATGCTACGATGATTCAGAAATCGTATCAAAACAAATCGCAACAAAGTAGGCTTATGTTCCTGTTGTCTTCTTCTAACTTCTACCAAGCTTTTAAAAGATTGCAATATATGCAGCAGTATACGGAATACCGTAAAGAGCAAGGGGAACAAATAGCAGTGAAAGCCGATGAATTAGATCGTCTTAATAAAGATTTAAATGCGGAACGTAAAGTAAAAGAGGTCTTATTGGCTCAAAATAGAAAGGCAAAGAATAAATTATTTGGAGAAATTAAGGCACAGAAAGAATTATTGAATAGTATTCGTAAGAACGAGAGTAAGTATACCAGTGTAATAAACAAGAAGAAAAAAGAAGCCCGTAAGATAGATAAGCAAATAGAAAGTTTAATCCGCAAGGCAATTGTAGCATCGAACAAAAAAATAGGAAAGAAAACCAGCAAGAGCAATTCTACTAAGTTTGTTTTAACGCCAGAAGCTAGTGCAGTGGCGAATAATTTTTCGGCAAATAAAGGAAAGCTTATCTGGCCGGTAGAAAAAGGGATTAAAAGTCAGGGATTCGGAATCTATAAAGATGCCGTATACCCAGGTATAAAACACCAGAGTAATGGTGTTATTATCGCAACCGATGAAGGAGCAAAAGCAAGATCCATTTTTGAAGGAGAAGTAATAGCAATTCTTGCCGTACCAGGCGGAAATAAAGGGGTGCAAATAAAGCATGGAAACTTTATAAGCACCTATTACAATTTATCGGATTTATACGTTAAAAAAGGGGATAAAGTCTCTATTAAAATGGAGTTAGGCACCATATATACCAATCGGTCTAATGGGCAAACTCGCCTAAAATTCTACTTATACCAAGATACGGTTAGGCTAAATCCAGAGGATTGGGTCTATCAGTTGTAGGTTTTGGTTCTTCGAATCTGCAAACTTCGAAGTTCATCATGCTTTATACATTAAAAGAGTATAAACATTAATTTTTAGAGCTTTTTTATTCTTGTTGTTTGCTTACTCTTATCAAAGGTATAGAGGCTACTCTCCCATAAATAAAGCACGAAGTTCAGTAGCGTCGGAAGGCTTCATTTTTCTGGCTAATACAAGACTAAGTTGTTTTCTTCGCAAAGCACCATTAAACCGTTCTTTTTCCAGTTCTGTTTCTGGGATTAATTTAGGTACTTTGGTTGGTTTTCCTGTTTCATCTACGGCAACAAAAGTATATATAGCTTCATTGGCTTTGGTGCGTTCTCCGCTAAACCTGTCTTCCATCCAAACATCTAAATAAACTTCCATGGAGCTGTTGAATGCTCTAGAAACAGAAGCTTCTACGGTTACAACACTTCCAACAGGAACAGCATGGTTAAATGCTACATGGTTTACAGATGCAGTTACTGTAATTCTTCTACTATGTCTCCTTGCTGCAATACTCGATGCTCGGTCCATTCTAGCTAAAAGTTCTCCTCCAAATAGATTGTTTAATGGGTTGGTTTCACTTGGTAAAACCATATCTGTCATCAGTGTCTTAGAGTCACTAGGTGTTTTAGCTTGCATGTTATTTTTTTTTATAAAGATACACTCTTAAAATTAGCCTATGTTTTTTATTATCGCAACGGGCTTATTCTATGACTTGTTTAAAAAAAAGGAAGTAATTATGTTTTATTTTTCGGATAATAACCAAGCATCTTTAGAGTGCGAATTCTTTATTGTGCGTAACGTTTCTAGGGCAGTATCCACATCTATAAAACGCTCATAAGTTACCATATGTAGACCATGTGCGTTTGTTCCAAAATAAGCGGCATTGTATCCGCGTCTTTTTAGTTGTCTTATTTTCTTGTCTGCATTGGTTTTATAGCGAAATGCACCAGCAACTATATGATGTATTGTTTGGTCTGTGTCTTTGCTAATAGTAGTATTTATCGCATTTTTAATAGCCGTAGTTGCATCTAAGGTAATAGAAGGTAATTCTAATGGAGCAGTATCAAAAAATGTAGCTTCTTGAATGTGTTTAGAAACTTGGTTCTGTGCATCTTGTTGTACTAATTGCCCTGTGGTTACGGAGTGCTTATATCCTCGATATGCAGTTAGTCCTGTAGAAAGGGCTAATAAAAATATAGCAGCATATTTTAAATACGGTCTAAAAGAAGATTCTTTTCTTTTTTCTGGAGTAATTATAAAAGGTATTTTATCTTCTAATTCTTCCACTTCTTCTTTTAGAATTTCTCTAGTAACAGCAGCAGAAGAAAATGTAGATAGCCCAAAAGAACTAGTAAGATAATTTACTTGCGATTGTGGTTGGAATAAAATTTTACCTTCCGAGCTTAATGCTAAAAGGCCAATTTTTTCTAAATGAATTCTGCCAACGTTTTCAAGTTGAGATTTCCAATCGTTTGTTAATGCATCAATCTTAGATAATACATCTTCATAAGTAGTTTTTTCTACTTCAGCAATATAAGAAACCAACAAACCATCATTGGTAGTCAATTGCGCATTAAAAGAAACTTCTTTTGTAGGGGCATGAAAAGTGTTGTTCTCTGTTACTAATTGTGCATCTCTCTTATTAGTTAAGAAAGCTCCAAATTTAGGAACAACAACACAGTTGTATCTGTAAAGTAAATCGCTTATATAGTGTTCTAATACCATCAACACAAATATGGAAAAAAAATGGGGGCTAAGAAACACTTCGCATAACTTTTTATTAACATTATATTTTTAGTATTTTGTGAATAACTAAGCACAATTTCTAAATGACTACTACTGAATTAATTGCGGTCTTACGATTGCAGAGAGTACCAAATATTGGCGATGTAACTGCTAAAAAATTAATTACGCATTGTGGTAGCCCAGCTGCTATTTTTGAGGATAAATTGCAAAACCTTTTAAAAATTGATGGCGTAGGAACCCATACATTAAGGGGTTTGTTTGATGGAGAGCATTTAGAATCAGCGGAATCAGAATTTGCCTATATACAACGTAATAATCTGGATTATAGTTACTTTATGAACCCAGATTATCCGGCATATTTAAAACACTGTATTGATAGTCCTATACTGTTGTTTAAAAGAGGTAAAATGGATTTAGAAGGCCAGAAAATAATTAGTATAGTTGGTACAAGGAATATTACAAGCTATGGAACTGCTTTTTGTGAAGAATTTATAGAGAGTATAGCTCCTTTAAATCCTATAATTGTCAGTGGTTTTGCATATGGTGTAGATATTTGTATTCAAAAAGCAGCAATAAAGCACGGTTTACAAACTATTGGTTGTTTGGCGCATGGATTAAATCAGATATATCCTAAAACCCATGCAAAGTATGTTTCCGATGTGGAAAAGAATGGTGGTTTTTTAACTGAGTTTTGGAGTACAAGTAACCCGGAAAGAGAAAATTTTTTAAAACGGAATAGAATAATTGCTGGTATGGCAGAAGCTACGGTTGTTATAGAGTCGGCAGAAAAAGGAGGGAGTTTGGTAACGGCAGATATTGCTAATAGTTATAGTCGCGATGTTTTTGCGGTTCCTGGTAGGGCAAAAGATAAATATAGTTTGGGTTGTAATAATCTTATAAAACAGCAAAAAGCACATATGCTTACCTCGGCAGCAGATTTAATTTATTTGTTAGATTGGGAAGTGGAACAGAAAAAAACTCCAGCTATTCAAAAACAACTTTTTGTAGAGCTAAATACGGAAGAAAAAATGATTTACAGCTACCTCCAAAAGCAAGGAAAACAACTATTAGACGTAATAGCGTTAGAATGTAAACTACCAGTCTATAAAATATCTTCCACACTTTTAAATATGGAAATGAAAGGGTTGATACGCCCTTTGCCTGGTAAACTTTTTGAGGCTTTATAGCGGAAACGGTCCTTGTAAAACCAACCGCATAGTTTGTTTTGTTAAATTTTGAAGAGGAAAAACAGGTATTAGATGTCTTTGTCCGACAAAGAAAACGATTCACCACTGCTTTATAAATTAGATGCTTATTAGAGGAAGAGGAAAACAAACTGAGTGGTTTTTTTCATGGTTTTTTAAATAGCGTTGGGCTAAAGCGTATCTATTTTAGAATTTGATTATTTTCGTGCTAAATAATACAATAAAATGAAGAAATTAATATGGATGGCAATAGTTCTATTTACGAGCATTGCTAGTTTTGGTCAAAAAAAGAAAGATTTAATAGCACAGGTAGCTAAGCTAAAAACAGAAGCTACAGAAATGAAGGCGCAATTAAATCAAATTAATAAATCAAGAGAGGTCAATTTAGAAGATGACCTTCATAAATTTAGCTACGCTTTTGGTGTAGAGATTGGGTCTAATTTAAAGACGGTAGGCGTAGATTCTTTGGCTTACAATGTTTTTGCAACAGCTTTGGAAGAGACTTTTAGCGGAAAAGAAAGAATATCTGCAGAAGAAGCTCGTACGGTGGTGCAAAAGAGTATTCAAGAAATTCAAGAAAGAGAAGCAAAAGAATTGAGTGAGGCTGGAGAACTTTTCTTAGCTGAAAATGAGAAGAAACCTGGAATTGTAAGCACAGCAAGTGGATTACAGTATGAAGTTTTAACACTGGGCAATGGAGAAAAACCAATAGCATCAGACAAAGTAAAGGTACATTACGAAGGAAAATTAATCGATGGAAAAGTTTTTGATAGTTCTGTAGAAAGAGGAGAGCCTGTAGTTTTTGGAGTGTCACAAGTTATAGCAGGGTGGACAGAGGCCTTGCAGTTAATGCAAGTTGGTTCTAAATGGAGGGTTTATATTCCTCAAGATTTGGCATATGGGCAAAGAGGTGCAGGAGGTTCTATTCCTCCATACGCTGCTTTAATTTTTGATGTAGAGTTATTGTCTATTGAAAAGTAAATTAGATGTAAGTTAAGAGTAAGGCAAAATTCTTAATACCCGAGTTTTGTTCTTACTCTTGCTAATACGTCATTCGCAACTTTACTCGCTTTCTCAGCTCCAAGAGCTAAAGCGGCATCTATCTCTTCTAAATTATTCATATAGTAATCGAACTTTTCTCGGGCTTCTCCAAATTGATCTACTATAACTTCGTATAAAGCTTGTTTGGCATGTCCGTAACCGTAATTTCCGTTTAGGTAATTAGCACGCATTTCGGTAATCTGTTCTTCGTTTGCTACTATTTTATATAAAGCAAATACATTATCGGTATCTGGGTCTTTAGGGTCTTCCATTGGAGTACTGTCCGTTTGGATTCCCATAATTTGTTTACGGAGCTTTTTATCTGTCTGAAATATATTAATTAAGTTCCCTTTACTCTTACTCATTTTGGCTCCGTCCGTACCAGGAATATACATGGTTTCTTCTTGTGCTTTGCCTTCTGGTATTACAAAGGTTTCTCCTAATTGAGCATGGAAACGTGAGGCAACATCTCGTGTCATTTCTATATGCTGCATTTGGTCTTTACCAACGGGTACAATCTCAGCGTCATACAAAAGAATATCTGCGGCCATAAGCATTGGGTAGCTAAATAAACCAGCATTTACATCGTCTAATCGGTCTGCTTTATCTTTAAAAGAATGTGCCAGAGTAAGTCTTTGGTATGGAAAAAAACAGCTTAAATACCAAGAAAGTTCTGTGGTTTGTGGAACATCACTTTGTCTATAAAAAACAGTTTTATTTATGTTTAGACCAAATGCCAACCAAGTAGCTGCCACAGCGTAGGTGTTATTACGTAATTCTTCTCCGTTTTTTATTTGGGTAAGGGAATGCATATCTGCAATAAAAAGAAAAGATTCATTTTTAGAATCGTTGGCCATTTTAATTGCGGGCATTATAGCTCCTAAAATATTTCCTAAATGTGGAGTTCCTGTACTTTGTATTCCTGTTAAAATTCTTGACATATTATTATCTAAGAAGACTAGTGTCTTATTAAAAGTTAAACGAAAAGCAAAGGTAATTTTTTTAATAGAATAGCTCGTTACAATTATGTATTTTTGACTTTAATGGTTGTTTTTAAATATATATTCTGGTTTTTATATCGTATTTGGTTTCATGTTTTAGTAGCTATTCCTATCTTTTTATTTTTTCCTTTTTTGATTTTGTTTTCTATAAAGGAAAAATGGTATCCTCCATTTTTTTGGATAGCTAGAAATTTATGGGCAAAACCTATTTTGTATGGAATGGGGTGTCCTCCTAGAGTAAAACGAGAGCAAAAATTAATTAAGGGTAAAAGCTATATGCTTGTAGCTAACCACACAAGTATGTTAGATATTATGTTGATGCTATACATGAGTAAAAATCCTTTTGTATTTGTGGGAAAAAAGGAATTGGTAAAGATTCCGGTATTTGGCTTTTTCTATAAACGCGTATGTATATTGGTAGATCGTGAGAGCACAAAAAGTAGAACAGGGGTTTATAGAAGAGCACAACGAAGATTACAGCAAGGACTAAGTATTTGTATTTTTCCAGAAGGAGGAGTGCCAGAAGAGCATATTGTTTTAGATAGCTTTAAAGATGGGGCTTTTAAAATGGCAATTGCACATAATATTCCCATTGTTCCCATAACTTTTCAGGATAATAAAAAACGTTTTTCTTTTTCTTTTTTTAGCGGTTTTCCGGGTGTAACTAGAGCAATTGTACATCCTTTCCATGAAACAGGAATATTGGCAGAAGGGGATAAAATAACCTTAAGAGAAGAAGTGAGAGAGGTTATTTATAACACGTTAACTTCTAAAACCTAAATGTTAACCCACTATATACTCCAATAGAATAAGGTTCAAAAGTTCCTTCTGTATTAGAGAATGTATTTAACTGATACTTAAACATGGGTTCTACATTAATTTTTATTTTAGGTGTGAATTTATAATTTAAGCCAATACCAATGTTGGTACTAAAGTTTACATTGTTCATGTTGTTAGCTTCCCCTAGTGTTGTTGTGATAGTTCCTGAGGACAGAAATACCGAATTATCTAGTAAAAATAAAGAGCTTACGCCGCCAATTATATCTATTCCAAATTTAGAATCTACCAATTGGTATTTAAGTTCTAAGGGCACTTCTAAATAGTCAAATTGCTGTGACATAATGCCTTCTCTAGTAGGGTTTTTGGCAGATACATCGTTGGCTACATTGTCTTTTTTGGAAAAACTGGGACTTGCCTCAGCATCCGTGCTTAAAAGTTCTAGATTAATAGAGTTGGTGTCATAATTTATAGTACTTAATTGTTTGTTTGTTTGGCCATTGAAATTAGACGAAAAACGAACATTATGAGTACTATAGGCATAGTCTACTTTGTTTATTCCTGAGCGTATGCTTAATTTATTACTTACTTCATAAGCAATAGATAATCCATAACTAAGGTTGGTGTCTCCGGATTTAGAATTTGAGACAAACATTTCGCCAACGGGCGAACCATCGCCTAGAGCGTTAAAATATACAGGAGCAACATTTGCTCCTGCGGACCATTTGTTAGGCTTTATTTGGGCTATTGCCTCTTCTTCTTTCTCTGTTTTTTGGGCTTCTATTTCGTCGTATATAGATTTTTTCTGAACTTCTTTTATTGTATTAGATTTTTGTTCATCAACAACAGCAATAGTATTTGTTGTTTTTTGTGATTCTTCTAAAGCTTTTTTAACTGGGTTGGAGAGGTCTTGTTGTTTGGTAACAATCTCTTCTTTTTCTATTTTTGCAATAGCTTTTTCTGAATTACTTAAATAAAGAGGGCTGTTTATTCCTGTGTTGTTCTTACTATTCTTAGTTTCTTTACTTACTAACCTGTTATCTTGGGTAGCAGAGTTGGTAACGCTCGCTATTTTATTCTTTGATGGATTCTTAATCGTTGTGGTAATATTGCTTTTCGATGGATTTAAAATAAGATTTTGCTCTTCGGAAGAATTGCTAGAATTTACTTTGGCAACCTTTGTGTTTTCTGTTTCCTTTAGGTTTTCTTCTTCATTCTCAGTAGAAGTTGCATTATTATCCAAGATTTTCTCTGGATTTTTTGTATCCGTAATTATGTAAGGCGATATAGTTTCATTGGCTCCAAATGGGTTAATTAAAAAGAACCCCAGAGCCAATATTGCAGCTATGCTGCCTATTTTCCACCATAGTGGTATAATTCTCCGTTTTTTGTCCTTTTCGTTTAAGGATGCTTCTATGGTCTGCCAAACTTTTGCGTCTGGGGACTCTTGGAAGCTGCTAAACTTTTCTTGGAAAAGTTTATCTAAATTTTTCTTACTCATCTTTATACTGTCTTATGCCTTTATAACCTACTGGTTTAGGTAAGTTAAATGGCGTATTATGTGTTTTCTAATCCAAATATTAAAATACCTACGATGGATTGAACGGTTTTAGTTTCTATTTTCTCTTTTAAAATGGCTCTTGCTCTTGCAAGATTAGATTTTGAAGTGCCTACGGTTGTCCCTAAAAGTTCGCTTATTTCTTTGTGCGAATGCCCATCTAAAACATATAAATTAAAGGTGGTTCTGTATTTTGTGGGTAGCTCTTGAATATAACTAAGTAAGGTTTGTAAGCTTATTTCAGCATCTTCTTGTTCTATCTCTATTACATCTTCCGTGTTCTCTGTAACTGCATTGAGGTACTCTTTTTTTCTGTATTTCTGTAATACGGTATTCACCGTAATTCTCTTTAACCAACCTTCAAAAGAACCCTTGGATTTGTATTGTTCTATTTTTTCATAAATAGTCATAAAACTATCGTGCAGATTGTCTTCAGCCTCCGTTTTATTACTAGAGTACTTTAAGCAAATACCAAAAAGTACAGAAGAGAAAGTTTTGTACAATTCTGCCTGTGCCTTTCTTTCGTTCTTTTTACATTTTAGTATGAGTTCTTCTAGACTCAAATTAAATTTGATTTTTGTTATTATAAATTAACTGGTACCTCAATTTCTAAATACTCCTGTTCTCCCGAAGCAGTTTCTCCTAGCCAGAACTTAAAGGTATACGTTTTATCGTAAAGTACTACAAAATTGAATATAGCAGTTTCTTCAACGGCTTGTTCTGTACAATCGTCGTAATTTATACGTTCGGAACCAACAACAACAACGTTACGTATAGTTTGGTCTTCTTTGGTAACCTCAAAACCTTCGTAGAAGGTGCAACTGTTTGGTTTTAAATAAGAAACTTTGATTTGGTAAGTTTCTTCTAGATTGAAAAATTCTGGTAATTCAGCACTAACGATTTGCAAGGGAACAAATTGAAAGTTTGGACTGTCATCTTCTACAACACTACAGTTACTAAGGAGAAGTCCTAAGAAAACTATAGAAATGACGGAAACAAGCCTTTTCATAAGCAAACATTTTATTTTAAGATGTTTGCTTATGCTAAAGGTTGCGTTTTTGTACTATTATTTAAAGGAAAGAGGAAGGTTTATGCTTCTTTTAGAGCATTAATCGCTTCGCGAATTTTTGTTTCTAGTTCTTCAAACAATTCAGGATTGTCTAAAATCAATGCTTTTACAGCGTCTCTTCCTTGTCCTAATTTGGTGTCACCATAACTAAACCAAGAACCACTTTTCTTAACTATTTCATATTCAACACCAAGGTCAATAATTTCACCCGCTTTAGAGATTCCTTCGCCATACATAATATCGAATTCTGTAGTTCTAAAAGGAGGTGCTACTTTATTTTTAACCACTTTTACTCTGGTTTTGTTTCCTAGAACAGCACCATCTGTATTTTTAATTTGTGTAGATCTTCTAATATCTAAACGAACAGAAGCATAGAATTTTAATGCGTTACCACCAGTAGTTGTTTCTGGATTACCGAACATTACGCCAATTTTTTCTCTTAATTGGTTAATGAAAATTACGGTACAATTAGTTTTGCTAATAGATCCTGTTAGTTTACGTAGCGCTTGAGACATAAGTCTTGCATGAAGCCCCATTTTAGAGTCTCCCATTTCACCTTCAATCTCACTTTTTGGAGTTAAGGCAGCAACAGAATCAACTACAACAATATCAATAGCACCAGAACGAATTAAGTTATCTGCAATTTCTAAAGCTTGTTCCCCATTATCTGGTTGTGAAATGATAAGGTTGTCTATATCTATCCCTAATTTTTCAGCATAAAAGCGGTCAAAAGCATGTTCTGCATCAATAAAAGCAGCAATACCACCATTTTTTTGAGCTTCCGCAATAGCATGTAAAGTTAATGTAGTTTTACCTGAGGATTCTGGTCCGTATATTTCTATAACACGCCCTCTTGGGTAGCCTCCAACACCTAAAGCAACATCAAGACCAAGAGAACCAGACGGAATTACCTCAACATCTTGTATAACACTATCTCCTAGTTTCATTACAGCTCCTTTGCCGTAGGTCTTATCTAATTTATCTAGGGTTAGTTTAAGGGCTTTTAATTTCGCATCTTTTTCAGAACTCATTATCTATTTTTTTAGGCTAGCTAAATTACCAATTCTTTTATCAAAAATGACAGCTACCATTTTAATTTTATTAACAGATTAAATCAATAAGAAAATATTTTTTTATCGCTTACGCAACCTTTTAAAAAAATATGCATCTTGTAAAAAAGCATATATACTAACTCAATATATAATCTACTGTTTTTTAAAGGCAGTAGGCAATCATGACCATGTCCTTTTAGCAAAACTCAAAGAATGCTATGAAAAAGATTAATCGGAATGGTCGATAAAGAGTCTTGAATTTTCAAGACTCTTTTTTGTTCTCTATAAAAACCTTTCTTTTTTACGATATAATGTATATTTGCAACCCAAAAAATGGGATAAGTAATTGAGATTATGGTACATGCTAGTATAATTGAATTAATGGCTCCTGCAGGGAATTTTGAGTCTTTGCAAGCGGCAATTGATAATGGTGCAGACTCTGTATATTTTGGAGTAGAGCAGCTTAATATGAGAGCTAGAGCCAGTATTAATTTTACGCTAGAAGATTTGGCGGAAATTGCGGAACGATGTAAAGAAAAAAAAATACGTACCTACCTTACCCTTAATACCATTGTTTATGATCACGATTTATCCGTAATAAAAACGGTTTTAGATACCGCCAAAAAGGCAGATATAACTGCTGTTATTGCTATGGATCAGGCTGTTATTTCCTATGCCAGGCAAATTAGTATGGAGGTGCATATTTCTACCCAGATTAATATTACCAACATAGAAACGGTTAAGTTTTACGCTCTTTTTGCAGATACAATGGTTCTTAGTAGGGAATTAAGTTTAAGGCAGATTCAGAATATTTGTTCCCAAATAGAAAAAGAAGAAGTAAAAGGGCCTTCTGGAAGGTTAGTAGAGATAGAGGTATTTGGTCATGGTGCTTTATGTATGGCGGTTTCAGGTAAGTGTTATTTAAGCTTACATTCTCATAATTCTTCTGCGAATAGAGGAGCATGCAAACAAAATTGCCGTAAAAAATATACGGTTATTGATCAAGACAGCGGCTTTGAAATAGAATTAGATAATGAGTATATGATGTCTCCAAAAGATTTATGTACCCTAGATTTCTTAGACCAAGTGATAGATACTGGGATTAAAGTTTTAAAAATAGAAGGCAGAGGAAGAGCGCCAGAATATGTTGCAAAAGTTATTAAAACATATAGAGAAGCTATAGATGCTCATGCGGAAGGAATCTATACGCAGAAAAAAGTAAGTGTATGGATGGAGGAGTTAGAAAAAGTATATAATCGTGGTTTTTGGAGCGGTTATTATTTGGGGCAAAAATTAGGAGAATGGAGTACAGGTTCTGGTTCACATGCTACACAAAAGAAATTATATGTGGGCAAGGGAGAGCATTATTTCCCAAAACCTGGAATAGCACAGTTTAAAATTGAAGCTTTTGATATAAAAATAGGGGATCAGTTGCTAATTACAGGCCCTACCACAGGAGTTAAGGAATTAGAACTTACCGAAATGATGGTGGAAGATGTTGTTTCAGAGGTAGCGAGTAAAGGAAATAGCTGTACTATACCGACCGGTTTTAAAATTAGAGCATCAGACAAATTATACAAAATAGTTAAGGAATAATGGTAGTAGTAACACTACAACGTAAAAAATGCATTGGTTGTAATTATTGTGTAGAATTGGCCCCAGAGCAATTTCAAATGTCTAAAAAAGACGGTAAAAGTGTCTTACTTAGATCCGTAGATAAAAAGGGTTTTTTTACCTTAAAGTCTCCAGATGCAAGTATGTATCAGCCTTGTGTAGAAGCTCAAAAAGCCTGCCCTGTAAAAATTATTACCACAAAATTACTTTAGATTATTGTAGCTTTGTGCTTAATTACATCTTTTAACTTAAAAATTGGTATAGCATGCAACTGTACAATACATTAAGTGCAAAAGAAAGAGCTTCTCTTATTGAGGAAGCTGGTAAGGAACGACTTACCATTTCTTTCTACAAATATGCACACATTGGAAACACATCGATTTTCAGAAATCACTTATTTATTACTTGGAATGAACAGGATGTTCTTGGGCGAATTTATGTAGCTCACGAAGGTATAAATGCCCAACTATCTGTTCCTGCAGAAAATTTTGAAGTATTTAAAGCGCATTTAGATAGTATTTCTTTCTTAGAAAATGTACGTCTAAATATTGCTATTGAACAAGACAATAAGTCTTTCTTAAAGTTAAAAGTTAAAGTGCGTCATAAGATTGTTGCGGACGGATTGAATGATGCTAGTTTCGATGTTACCAATAAAGGAATTCATGTTGGTGCAGAAAAATTCAACGAACTTATAGAGGACCCGAATACCGTTTTGGTAGATATGCGTAATCACTACGAAAGTGAGATTGGGCATTTTAAAAATGCAATTACTCCAGACGTAGATACATTTAGAGATTCTTTAGATATTATTGAGCAAGATTTAAAGGATTCTAAAGAGGATAAGAAGCTCGTAATGTATTGCACAGGTGGAATTCGATGCGAAAAAGCAAGCGCATATTACAAGCATAAAGGGTTTAAGAATGTGTATCAATTAGAAGGAGGGATAATTGAATATACCAGACAAGTACAGAATAAAAATTTAGAAAATAAGTTTGTCGGAAAAAACTTTGTGTTTGATCACCGTAGAGGAGAACGTATATCCGAAGATGTAATTGCCAATTGCCACCAATGCGGAAATTCTTGCGATGAACACGTTAATTGTGCAAATGAGGCTTGTCATTTATTATTTATTCAATGCGAGGATTGTGCTAAAAAAATGAACAACTGTTGTTCTGATGATTGCAAAACAGTACACGAACTTCCATTTGTAGAACAAAAAAAATTACGCAAAGGCAAGACCTTGAGTAACAAAATTTTTAAAAAGGGAAGGTCTGAAGTTTTAAAATTTAAAAAATAGTATCTTTACGTTTAAGATTAATATGAACCTTTTTTGAAAAGCGATTTTCTTGCTTTTCAAATCTAGATATAAATTATGGGTTGCAGTAGTTGTTCAACCGGAAAGGACGGACAGCCAGGTGGATGTAAGAACAATGGTACTTGCGGAACGGATGGTTGTAATAAATTAACGGTTTTTGATTGGCTTTCTAACATGTCTCTTCCAAATGGGGAGAAACCTTTTGACTTTGTTGAAGTACGATTTAAAAATAGCAGAAAAGAGTTTTTTAAAAATGGAGAGAATTTAACACTCTCTATAGGAGATGTTGTTGCTACACAAGCACAATCTGGCCATGATATTGGTATGGTTACACTTACTGGTGAATTGGTGCGTGTACAGATGAAGAAGAAAAAAGTCAGTATTTCTGCTGAAGAGTCTCCAAAAATTTACCGTAAAGCTTCTCAAAAAGATATAGACATTTGGCAAAGATGTAGAGGCCGTGAAGAAGAAATTAAAAAACGTGCTCGTGAAATAGCCATCGTTCTAAAACTACAAATGAAAATTTCAGATGTAGAATTTCAAGGAGATGGTTCTAAGGCTACTTTTTATTATACAGCAGAAGAGCGGGTAGATTTTAGACAGCTCATTAAAGATATGGCAAAAGCCTTTGGTCTTCGTATAGAAATGCGCCAAATTGGTTATCGCCAAGAAGCACAGCGTTTAGGAGGTATTGGTTCTTGCGGCAGGGAGCTTTGTTGTTCTACTTGGCTAACAGACTTTAGGTCGGTCAGTACATCTGCAGCACGTTATCAGCAATTATCCTTAAATCCACAAAAATTAGCAGGACAATGTGGAAAGCTAAAATGTTGTCTTAATTATGAGTTAGATACCTATTTAGATGCTCTAAAAGGTTTCCCAGGACAGGACACAAAATTGTATACCGAAAAAGGGCTTGCTTATTGTCAGAAAACAGATATTTTTAAAGGGCTTTTATGGTTTACCTATAAAGATGAGCCTTCTAATTGGCACGTGCTTTCTAAAGAGCAGGTGACTGAGATATTAGGAAAGAACAGAAAGAAAGAGAAAGTAGCAAGTTTAGAGGAATATGCGATAGATACTACTCTCGAAGAAAAAGTTGTTTTTGAGAATGTTGTTGGGCAAGATAGCCTTACGCGCTTTGATCAGCCAAAACGTAGAAATAACAATAACAAAAACAGAAATAAAAAAAGAAGGAATAATAAAAATAGAAAACCAAAAGATGCTTAAGTCTTTTTTAATCTTAGTTACCGTTTTTTTAACGGTAGTTTCTTGTAATAATGCCATTGTAAAATCGGAATACCAAACCCTTGATGACGCTAGTTGGAATAAGAGTAATGCTCTAAAATTTAATTTTTCGGAGATAGACACGGTGCAAAAGCACGATATGTTTATTAACATAAGAAACGATCAAGATTACCCGTATAGTAATTTGTTCTTAATTACGGAACTAGGGTACCCTAATGGAGATGTTATTAAAGACACACTAGAGTTTAATATGGCCCAACCAGATGGTACTTGGTTAGGAAAAGGGCAAGGAAGTATTAAAGAGAGTAAATTGTGGTTTAGAGAAAACATCGTTTTTCCTAATTCTGGCGTATATACTTTAGAGATAACACACGCTATGCGTAAGAATGGTAGTATCCCTGGAATTGTAGATTTAGAAGGTATTACAGATGTTGGTTTTGAAATAGTAAAAAGTAAAGAGTAAATTGATGGCAAAGAAAGCTGTAAAGAAAAAAGAAACAACAAGTTTTTTGAGGTTTATAAAGTGGTTTTGGATACTGTTTATCACAGGCGTATCGACTGTTGCTTTGGTTTTTATTTTGGCGTCAAGAGGTTGGCTGGGTGAAATGCCAACGTTTGAAAGTTTGGAAAACCCCCAAACCAATTTAGCTTCGGAAGTAATTTCTGGGGATGGAGTATTGCTATCTAAGTATTATTTGGATGATAACCGAACGCCTGTAAAATATGAGGATTTAGGTAAGAATTTGGTAGATGCATTAGTTGCTACAGAGGATGCTCGTTATTATGAACATTCTGGAATAGATGCAAGGAGTTTTTTTAGAGCACTATTTGCTAAATTAACATTTAGAAATGCTGGTGGAGGAAGTACTATTTCCCAACAATTGGCGAGGCAATTATTTGTTGGAGTAAGGGTTAAAGACTGGAGAAAATATACTCAAAAAATTAGGGAATGGGTAATTGCAACAAGGCTAGAACGCAATTATACCAAAGAAGAAATCATGACTATGTATTTTAATATTTATGATTTTGGCAACAATGCAGATGGTATTCGTTCTGCAGCGAAAATTTATTTTGGTAAAGAGCCTGTACAGTTAAAGGTAGAGGAAGCTGCTATGTTAGTTGGGATGTTTAAAAATTCCTCTTTATATAACCCAAGACCGCATAGAAACCCTGAAGGAACTAAAAATAGGAGAGATGTAGTATTGGCTCAGATGGCTAAATACGATTATATAAGTCAAAAAGAAAAAGACTCTTTGCAGTCTTTGGAAATGAAATTAAATTATAACCCTGAGTCTCATAGAGATGGTTTAGCAACGTACTTTAGAATGTACTTACAAGGGTATATGAATAAATGGATAAGTAAAAATCCAAAACCAGCTTTAGATGGAGAAAGAGATAAGTGGAATATTTATTTAGACGGACTTAAAATCTACACTACCATAGATTCTCGTATGCAAGCTAATGCAGAAGATGCGGTTTCCCAGCATATGACAAAGTTACAAGCAGAATTTTTTCACCAAAATACTCCAGAAAGAAATAAAACGGCTCCTTTTTTAGGTGTAGATAAAAAGCAGATTGATCGTATTATGGAAAGAGCCATGAAGAACTCGGACCGTTGGCGACAAATGAAGAAAGAAGGAAAATCAGAAAAAATAATACGGGCTTCTTTTACGAAGAAAAAAGATATGACAGTTTTCGATTGGAAAAGTGAAACCAAAGAGAAAGATACTATTATGACTCCTTTGGATTCTATTCGCTATTACAAAACCTTTTTACGTACAGCAATGATGTCTATGGAGCCACAAACAGGGCACGTAAAAGCATGGGTTGGTGGTATAAATTATAAACATTTTCAATATGATAATGTAATACAAGGGTCAATGCAAGCAGGTTCTACTTTTAAACCTTTTGTTTATGCTGCTGCTATAGATCAATTACGCTATTCTCCTTGCGATGAACTACCAGATACACAGTATTGTATTGAAGCAGATAAACATGGGAATCCAGAGGCTTGGTGTCCTAAAAATTCCGATGGAAAATATTCAGGAAAAAATTATACGCTTAAAAAGGCACTAGCTAATTCTGTGAATACGATTACTGCACAATTAATAGATAAAGTAGGGCCAAAGTCCGTAGCAATAATTGCTAAGAATTTAGGAATAACAGCAGACATACCAGAAGTGCCGTCTATAGCATTAGGGACACCAGATGTCAATGTGTATGAAATGGTGGGAGCTTATGGTGCTTTTGTGAACCAAGGGGTTTATGTAAAACCAGTAATGGTTACACGTATTGAGGATAAAAATGGAACGGTTCTCTATGAATATGTGCCAGAGACAAAAGATGTGCTAAGTAAAGATGTAGCTTATGCTATGTTAGATTTAATGCAAGGAGTAACCCAAGGTGGTTCTGGAACTCGTTTGCGTACCACTGGCGCAAATAAGTGGAATAAAGCGTATGATGAAGTTATTACGGGATATCCATATGGCTTTAAAAACCCTATAGCTGGTAAAACTGGAACCACACAAAACCAAAGTGATGGTTGGTTTATGGGAATGGTTCCGAATTTGGTTACAGGTGTTTGGGTTGGTGGAGATGATAAACCGATTCATTTCAAAAGTATTACTTACGGACAAGGAGCCTCTATGGCGTTACCAATATGGGGTCTTTATATGAAAAAGAACTACGAAAATAAAGAGCTAGGTATTTCTGATAAGAGTTTTCCTAAGCCTAAAAACTTATCTATTAATGTAGATTGTTCTAAAATATTAAAAGAGGCTGCGGCTGATAAAGAAAATGCAGATGATTTAGAGGGTCTAGATTTCTAGACTCTTTTAGTTCCGTAATAAAAAAAGCACCTTTCTTTTATATGTAAAAGAAAGGTGCTTTTTTCATATTAAACTTGTATTTTTAGTGAGAATTATTAATAAATAGGTCTGATATTTAATCTAAATATGAAGAATCGATAATGATAAATAAAAAAGTAAATACTATTCAAGAGGCATTAAAGGGGGTTCAAGATGGCATGACATTTATGTTAGGTGGCTTTGGACTATGTGGGATTCCAGAAAATGCAATTGCCGAATTGGTAGCATTAGGGATAAAAGATATCACTTGCATATCGAACAATGCAGGAGTAGACGATTTTGGTTTGGGGTTGTTACTGCAAAAACGTCAAATTAAAAAAATGATATCCTCCTATGTCGGAGAAAATGATGAGTTCGAAAGACAAATGTTAAGTGGAGAGTTAGATGTAGAACTTACACCACAAGGAACTCTAGCAGAAAAATGCAGAGCAGCACAATCAGGATTTCCAGCATTTTATACACCAGCAGGCTATGGGACAGAAGTGGCAGAAGGGAAAGAAACCAGAGAATTTAATGGTAAAATGTATGTATTAGAAGAAGCATACAAGGCAGATTTTTCTTTTGTAAAGGCTTGGAAAGGCGATGAAGCCGGGAATCTTATTTTTAAAGGAACGGCACGTAATTTTAATCCAGCTATGTGTGGTGCAGCAAAAATAACGGTAGCGGAGGTAGAAGAGTTGGTTCCTGCAGGGACTTTAGATCCAAATGAAATTCATGTTCCTGGAATTTTCGTAAAAAGAATCTTTCAAGGGGAAAATTATGAGAAGCGTATTGAGCAAAGGACTGTTCGTAAAAAAATGTAATAATTTATGAGGTTAACTTATACTTGTAGAGTATGTAAAAAGCAAAATTATCTACCGATTAAAGAAGATACAAGGCCAAATTTACAAATGAAAGTTAACGCGGATGAAGTTCGAGTAAATTGTAATACCTGTGGAAAGGATGATAAAAGACATATAAACAGAATTACTGCAATTCCAGATAATAGGATAATTATACTTGGTGCCGTTATTGGAGTTCTTGCTACCACTATATTGATTGGCTATTTGGGTTTTACTGCTGTATTTACCTTTTCAATCCCAATATTTGTATGGAAGTATGAAAGTGAGCAAGCCCATAAATTTAATTCATTCGCGTTAAGAAGAAAATAATTGTCCAATTTTTAAATTGGCTCATATTCAAATTAAAATACATGTTAGATAAAAACGGAATAGCAAAAAGAATAGCAAAAGAAGTGCAAGATGGCTATTATGTAAACCTAGGAATAGGTATACCTACCTTGGTTGCCAATTTTGTGCAAGAAGATATAAGTGTAGAGTTCCAGAGTGAAAATGGTGTTTTAGGGATGGGGCCTTTCCCTTTTGAAGGAGAAGAAGATGCCGATATTATTAATGCAGGTAAACAAACGATTACGACCATGCCAGGAGCCTCTTTTTTTGACTCTGTAACAAGTTTTGGGATGATTAGGGGGCAACATGTAGACTTAACTATTTTAGGAGCCATGGAGGTATCTGAGGAAGGCGATATTGCCAATTGGAAAATTCCGGGTAAAATGGTTAAGGGAATGGGTGGCGCTATGGATTTAGTAGCGTCTGCCGAGAATATAATTGTTGCTATGATGCATACCAATAGGGCAGGAGCATCCAAACTCTTAAAAAAATGTAGTTTGCCATTAACAGGTGTTGGTTGTGTAAAGAAAATTGTTACCAATCTTGCTGTATTAGAAGTTACAAGCCAAGGATTTAGACTTTTAGAACGTGCTCCAGGGATTAGTGTAGAGGAGATAAAAAATGCAACGGAAGGGCATTTAATTATTGAAGGAGATATCCCAGAAATGCAAATGTAGAATAGTGTATCCTAGTTGTTTGTCGAGTAAAAAAACGTTTGGTCCTTTACACCACAAAAATTGCTGCTTTTACAACAATAATATAAATAGAATGAGCGTTATGAAGTATATTTATAGTATAAAATAGAGTAAAATCCAAATTAAATTAAAGTAAAATGGACGCCCAAATTAACAACATGCCAGCACCCAAAGAAATTCAAATATATAGGAATGATTTTTTTAGTGGTGTTGTTCACTTAATGAGAAAATTGTTTATGTTGTAGTATAGCATAACAATAAAAAAAGGACCAAACTTCTAGAAGTTTGGTCCTTTTTTAGTTTTATAAAGTAGTTATATTTAGCAAGTTTTTTTTATAGCTGCGTCCAATAGGAACTTTTTGGCCATTTATAAAAACCAAGTTTCCAGATATTTTTTCTACCTCTGAGCAATTAATAATATGTGATTTGTGTATTTGGATAAATTTTTCTCTGGGAAGTTTTAATATCCAATTTTTTAGCGAATCTAAGTACGTAAGCTTATTGGTTTTAGTAAAAATAGTAACATAATTTTTATCTGAAGAAATGTAAAGAATATCTCTCAATGAAACTTTGTGTAACGTTTTGTCAATGTTTAAAAAAAAGTCATTAGAAGAGGTTTCTCCCTTCAATGTGGAGGAAAGAGAATTATTAATTCCTTTTTTACATTTATTAACTGCTTTTAAAAAACGCTCAAAGGAGAAAGGTTTTATTAGATAATCGCAAATGTTTTCCAGTTCAAAACTTTCAACGGCATGCTCGGGGTACGCCGTTGTCATAATAATGGCAGGAGAATTAGAGATTGTTTTTATAAACTGAAGTCCAGAAATATCAGGTAAATTAATATCTAAAAAGATGCAATCTATGTCTGTATTGGCAATGGTGTTATTCGCATCTAAAGCAGATTGAAACACCTCAATTAAATGAACTTCTGGAATTTTAGAAATATAATTTAGGAGTATCCTCTGAGCGGGAATTTCATCTTCTATTATTATGCAATTCATGTTAACTGCAATTTTAGTTGTACACTATAATTTTCTGTCTCGGCAATTACCAATGCATGCTTGTCCTTGTAAAGTAAATTTAACCGTTTTTTTAAATTTGCTAAACCAATAGGAGTCCCTATATTTTTGGAGGTATGAGCAGCAATTTTGTTCGTAGCATCTAAAGTTAAGGCTCCATTTTCTGAATGAATTTTTATGGTAATAGTAGATTTTGATGCGCTATGCTTAAAAGCATTTTCTATTAAGGAAATTAACAACAAAGGTGCTATGTGGTAGTTTGTAGAGTCTATGTTTTTAAGAAAAATGATTTCTTTTATGTTTTCTGTTCGAATTTTTTGAAACGCAATGTAGTTGGTGATATAATCTAACTCTTTCTGCAAAGAAACCAGTGTAGTGTTACTTTCATAAAGTACATGCTTTAGATTATCCGATAGCATTAAAATCATTTCAGGTACTTTCTTAGGATCTTCTAAGGCAAAGGAATAAATGGTGTTTAAATTATTAAAAAGGACATGAGGGTTTATTTGAGACTTTAGGAATTGTAATTCCATCTCATTATTTTTTTCTTTAATCTCTCTTACTTCTTCTTCCTTCTCTAGATAGGAAAACAGCATCCAAATAAATGAAAAGAAGACAATAGGCACTAAGGTTTGCCACAGATAATCCGATAGGCACTTCATTATAGAGCAACCACATTGGGCAAAAAAATTACAATAGGCTTGGGTACCTAAAAATGCAATTGCAGATATAAGAATTACATATAAAAAATAATATTTCTTTTTAATAAAGAAAGGGAGTAAAATACCATTGTTAAAATATACTATGGATGCTAGAATAAAAAAATACTGTAAAAAGGGGTTTTCTGTCCAATAATAATTAGAAAAGACAAAGAGAGAAATAAATACAAATAGCACCCAGAAAAGTAGGTGAATTAGGGTTTTGGTAATGTTGTTACTTAAGAAACGCATAGATTTTAAAATAGAAATGTACTAAGAATCTAATAAAGCATAAAGTAAACGGGGATTTTAATATACCAACAGCGGTTTTGGCAATACCAAACGCATTATATTTTGTAAACAGATGTTGGTATTGTTTTTATAGTTGTTGAAAAATTATTCTTTTTAGAAGACCTAGATTAAAATAGGTTTGGATTACATATTAAATCTAAAGTTATGATAGTAGTTAGTAGGTTTTTGTTTTTGCAAATGGTCTTCTGTTTTGGGATAATTTCATGTAAAAGCCAAGAAATTAATACACTTACCATAGAGGAAAATGGGAAAGAAATTTTATTAGGTAAGATAGATGAAAAGGGATTGCAAAGCCATTCGTTTGCCAATTGGTTTACATCTCAGTTTAATACCTATACCCCAGACGCAAAGGTTATTTCTAAATTGGAGCAGCCATTAAAAGACTACGAAATAAAAATCTTTTTAGGAACATGGTGTGGTGATAGTAAAAGAGAAGTGCCAAGGTTTTATAAGATATTAGAAAGCTTAGATTTCCAAAATAAGAAAGTGGAAACTATAGCGCTAAACCATACCCGGGAAGAATATAAAAAGAGCCCTACAGGGGAGGAAAAAGGATTGAACATTATTAAAGTGCCCACCTTTATTTTTTTCAAGAATGGTAAAGAAGTAAATAGAATTGTAGAAAGTCCCGTAGAGAGCTTAGAGAAGGATATTTTGAGTATAATTAATGGGGGGTATACCCCTAATTATAGTGATAATTAAACGTTCTTTGATTTTGATTTTAGTTTTTCTATAAAAAGTAGATTTATAAATAATAGATTGAATGCATAAACAATATCTTCTATTGGAATTGTTGCAATACGAATCCCTAAATTTTCATTATTGTTATACCAAACAATGGGTTCGTCAATAAAACTGCCTGTTAAAATTCCATTGACAATAAAAAACGGAATCAAAATGATAAGAAAAGAAAGATAGAATTTTTGGATAATCTTTATTTTAAAGAAACCAACACTTAAAACAATGATAGCTAAACTAAAGTTGACCAGAGAATAAGCTTTGTCGGTATTATATACTACCGTAATGGCTAGTGTTAAAATTAGTAACACAGTAAGAGTTTGCGTTATTTTTTTGGGAATACTAGCTTTAGGAAAATAATATTCTAGGGCATAATGAATAAATATAGAAGCATAGGGAATGCATAAAAAGAACAACCATTCTTCTAGAGGAAGGTTTAAAAATTGGTATGGCAAATGGTATTTGTCATTAAAACCCCAAACACCATATAGTGTGAACAAGGAATCCCAGGTAATAAAACAAGCTCCCGTAATGCATATAGAGATAAATACAGCTTTCCAATGCCGAATAAAATTCATTTTTCTATGAAAGGAATAGAGAAGTGGAATACTTATCGAAGCTACATTTAGTAGTAGGTACAGATACATTATATCAAAGGTTTTTTAAAATAATGTAAAGGAACATATAACATGCCAAAACACTCTCCATGTTCTTTTCCTAGATGTTTGTGATGCATTTTGTGGGCTTTTCTAAGACCAGTTAAATATTTGTTTTTCGTTTTTTTAAACCATTTAAATCTTTGGTGAATTAAAACATCATGTATTAAAAAATAGGATATACCGTAGCATAAAATACCAAGTCCTATAAAAAACAGGTAGTTAAGTTCTGGAGTAACGCCGTACCAAAATAGTAGGATACTTGGAATAGCGAATATTACAAAAAACCAATCGTTTTTTTCAAAAATTCCTTGGTACTTTGGTTGGTGGTGGTCTTCATGTAAATACCATAGAAAGCCATGCATTACATATTTGTGCGTTAACCATGTTACTACCTCCATTATAGAAAATGTGGTTAGGAGTATTAGTACGTATGTAATTAAATGCATTCTACAAGATATTTAATTTAAAACGGATAAAGGACTTAGCTAATAAATTAATCTTCATAAAATCGGATACTCTTATTCTTGCATCCATTATTTTATGAGAGGGTGTAACTTCTAACTTTCGTAAAAGTTTTAAATAGTATCTATACGCAGTGTAAACCCCAAACCTAGATTCCAAAGGCAATTTTATAACACCTTTATAAGCCTCTTTAAAATCCTCCTTAATTTCTAATATTATTTTCGCTTTATCTTCAGGAGACAATTGTTTTAGATTAATATTGGGAAAGTAGGAGCGATGCAATACTTCATAATCTTCTTTAATATCTCTAAGGAAATTTACTTTTTGGAATGCCGATCCCAATCGCATGGCTGGTTCTTTTAGGGATTCGTACTTTTCCGTATTACCATTGGTAAATACTTTTAAGCACATTAGGCCAACGACATCTGCGGAACCATATATGTAAGTCTCATAATCTTCTTTGGTATTATACTCTGTCTTGTATAAATCTGCACGCATGCTTTTTAAGAAAGATTGAATTAATGTATTCTCTATATGGTATTTTTTTACGGTTTCTTGAAAAGAATGTAGAATAGGATTTAGACTAATGTTGTCTTTTAAAGCGAGATAGTAATTTTTTTCAAAGGTATTTAGTAGTTCTTCTTGGTTGTGGTCTTGGAAACTGTCTACAATTTCATCTGCTAAGCGAACAAAACCATAAATACTATAGATGGCGCTTCTAATTTTAGGAGACAACATGCGAACTGCAGATGAAAAAGAGGTGCTGTATTGTTGCGTCACTAATTTACTGCAAGAAAAAGATAATTCGGTATATAAATTTTTCATGATTGCATATTTTTTAGAATTAAATTAGCCGCTATTTTTCCGGAAATCAATGCTGGTGGTACTCCTGGCCCCGGTACGGTAAGTTGCCCTGTGAAGAATAAATTTTTAACTTTTTTACTTTTTATTTTAGGTCTTAAAAATGCGGTTTGTAATAGCGTGTTTGCTAATCCATATGCATTTCCTTTATAGGAATTGTACTGTTTTATGAAATCATTTACACAAAAAGATTCTTTAAATAGAATGTTACTTTTAATTTCTTGATTGGTTACTTTTTCTAATCTGTCTATGATTTTATTAAAGTATAATTCTCGGATTTCCATAGTGTCTTTTATGCCTGGCGCTAGTGGAATTAAAAAAGTTGCGGCTTCTTTATTTTTCGGGGCTAAAGAGCTATCTGTTTTGCTTGGAAAACTGGCGTAGAACAAAGGCTCGTCTGGCCAACTTGGGTTATCGTAAATAGTTTCTGCATGCTTCTCAAAATCACAATCAAAGAATAAAGTATGATGAGATACATTTTGCAAAGGTTTATTTAAAGCTACATAAAACAAGAGTGCAGAAGGAGCAAAGGTTTTCTTTTCCCAATAGTTCTCTGAATACTGTCGGTGTTCTTTTGGTAATAGTGTCTCTGTATGGTGATAATCTGCTCCGCTAAGAACTATTTCTGTCTCCGTAAAAATACCATTAACCGTTATTCCTTTTACTTTACTATTTTCTACTGTAATCTGTTCTACATTGGCATTAGTATGGAATTCTACACCTAAGGATTTAGCCAAAGTTACCGTGCCTTCAATGACTTTGTACATGCCTCCTTTTGGATGCCAGGTTCCAAGACCAAAATCTGCATAATTCATAAAATTATAGAAGGCAGGAGTATTACTTGGTTTTGCTCCTAGAAATAATACTGGGAATTCCAGAATTTTTATAAGCTTTTCGCTTTTAATATTTTTCCTTACCTGTTTCCGTATAGTGGATAAGAATTGGTTAGCTCTTATTATTGTTTTTGGGGTAATTAATTCGATTGGTGAGACTCCCGGTCTATATACTAGTTCTTTTATTGCTGTTTCGTAGTTCTTTTGAGCGGATTCTAGGAATTTCTTAAGATGTAAAGAACTTCTAGGCTCTTCTTCCTCGAACATCTCATAAATCTCATCTAAATTGCCCGAAATGGTTTTAGATTCTTCTTTAGAAAAATAGACTTCATAGGCAGGGTTTAGTTTGTCTAAGTGATAATAGTCTAAGGGTGTTTTATTAAAATCAGAAAAGAAACGTTCAAATACGTCGGGCATCCAATACCAAGTAGGGCCTATGTCAAATATAAAACCTTCTTTTTTTAGTTGCCGTGCCCTACCTCCGAGAGTAGGATTTTTTTCGAGTACAACGACCTTATGACCGGCTTGTGCTAAGTAACAAGAGGCAGATAAAGATGCAAAACCAGAACCTATTATATATATAGTTTTATTCATAACGTTTAACAAAAATACAAAAAAGTTAAACAAAATAGAGTGTCGAACTATAATTTTTCTAGAACACTGGTAGTATTGGGGAAAATTTTAATGTTTTTAAATGTGTTTTCAGTGTTTATTCCATGTGCTTTTCTGCCGACAACCCATAACTCGTTGGAGCTATCTTTCATTATATTAGAGACTTCGTTGAAATACGGAATAATTTTATCTTCTGCAGGCTCAACTACGAAGTAAGATATAAAACAAATAGAATTGAATACATTCTGTAGGTCTTCTAAATTTTTTAAAGGAACACTTTGTCCTAAATAAATGGAATGCAACCCTCTTAACTTAAGTTCATAATTTAAATAAAGAAGCCCTAATTCATGTATTTCATTTTCAGGAAGGTACAATACATATACTTTGTCATTATTAATAGGGTTAAAACTTATTCGCTCCGTATTAACTTGAATTTTCTGGGAAATTAAATTGGTGATAAAATGCTCATGCGCTGGAGTTAGTGTTTTGGTCTGCCATAATAAGCCAATAAATTTAAGAAGAGGAATAAAAGTGTCTTTGAATATTTCTTGAAATGTTTTTTTTACTAAAAGTTCGGCGTATACCTTGTTAAATAAATTCTGATCAAAATTGTACATGGCAATCTTAAGCGAGTTGATAGCATCATCATCTATGTTATTTTGAAGTGCAATTTCTCTTGCTTTTAGAACAATTTCTTCATTTGTGAGTGCCGCAATTTTAGATATTTTGTAGTTATTCTCGTTGAGTAGAATAACATTTAGGAGCTTTTGTAGGCTTTCTTGGTCGTAGAATCTTGAATTACCTTTGGTTCTACTTGGAGTAAATAGTGCGTATCTTTTTTCCCAAATACGGATGGTATGGGCTTTTACTCCAGAGATATTTTCTAAATCTTTTATGGAGAATTTGGTTTTAATGTTGTTCAAGGGAATGCTATTTTGTTTAGACAAATCTAACAATATTTGGATATAAGTTAATACGAAGGGTCTTTTTTTATAAAATTTTGAAGCAATATGAATATTTAGAAAAGAAAAAAGCCCTAAGCAAAATAGAATGCTTAGGGCTTTGTATTATTTAAGAAAGGAAGTTATCCTTTTATAGATGCTTTTAAAAATTCACGATTCATTCTCGCAATATTCTCTAGAGAAATTCCTTTAGGGCACTCTACTTCACAAGCACCAGTATTGGTACAGTTTCCAAAACCTTCTAAATCCATTTGAGCAACCATATTTTTAACACGGTCAGCAGCTTCTACTTGCCCTTGTGGTAAAAGAGCATATTGAGCAACTTTAGCACCTACGAATAACATTGCAGAAGAGTTTTTACAAGTAGCTACACAAGCACCACAACCAATACAAGCAGCAGCATCCATAGCTTCATCAGCAGCATGTTTAGATATTGGTAAAGCATTTGCATCTTGTGTATTACCAGAAGTGTTTACAGAGATATAACCACCAGCTTGTTGTATACGTTCAAAAGACATACGGTCAACAACTAAATCTTTAATTACAGGGAATGCTTTTGCTCTAAACGGTTCGATAGTAATAGTGTCACCATCGTTGAACATACGCATGTGTAATTGACAGGTAGTAATACCTCTATCTGGTCCATGCGCTTCTCCATTGATGTACATAGAGCACATACCACAAATTCCTTCTCGGCAATCGTGATCAAAAGCTACTGGTTCATCTCCAGAATTTACTAATTGTTCATTAAGAACATCCATCATTTCTAGGAAAGACATGTGTTCTGAGATATCGGTAACTTTATAGTCTACCATTTGACCCTTAGTTTTCGAGTCTTTTTGTCTCCAAATTTTAAGCGTTAAATTCATAGTCTTTCTTATTTGTATGAACGTTGTTTAAGTTCAATATCATTAAATTCTAACTCTTCCTTGTGTAAGACTGCATCTGCTGGTTCTCCTTTGTATTCCCAAGCAGAAACAAAAGCAAAGTCTTTATCGTTTCGTTTTGCTTCTCCTTTTTGTTCGCCATCGAGTTCTGTAGATTCTTCTCTAAAGTGTCCTCCACAGGATTCTTCTCTTACAAGAGCATCTTTAGCGAATAATTCTCCTAACTCTAAGAAATCAGCAACACGACCAGCTTTTTCTAATTCTAGATTCATTTCGCTTCCAGAACCTGGTACTTTAACTTCTTTCCAGAACTCTTCACGAATGGCTTTAATTTCTGCCATAGCTTCTTTTAGCTGTGGAGCATTACGAGACATACCCACTTTATCCCACATTACTTTTCCAAGCCTTTTGTGGAAATGATCTACAGATTTGGTTCCATTGTTATTAAGGAAGAAGTCTATTTTGTCTTGAACTTCTTTTTCTACAGCATCGAACTCAGGAGTATCTGTTGGTATTTTGCCAGTTCTAATATCATTAGATAAATAGTCACCGATAGTATAAGGTAAAACAAAATAACCATCAGCTAAACCTTGCATTAATGCTGAAGCTCCTAATCTGTTTGCTCCATGATCAGAGAAATTTGCTTCTCCAATACAGTATAAACCAGGAACCGTAGTCATTAAGTTATAATCTACCCATACACCACCCATAGTATAGTGTGTTGCAGGATATATCATCATTGGTGTTTCATACGGATTTTCAGCAATAATTTTTTCATACATCTGGAATAAATTCCCGTACTTTTCTTCAATAATTGCTTGTCCTAATTTAATAACTTCTTCTTTCGAAGGGTTTTTAATTCCTTTTAATTTTGCTTGTTCTGATCCATAACGTTGAAAAGCAGCAGCAAAGTCTAAGTATACAGCTTCGCCAGTTGCGTTTACGCCATAACCAGCATCACAACGCTCTTTAGCTGCTCTGGAAGCAACATCACGAGGAACTAAATTACCAAATGCAGGATAACGACGTTCTAGGTAGTAATCCCTATCTGCTTCTGCAATTTGTGTTGGTTTTAACTTGCCTTCTTGAATAGCTTTGGCATCTTCAATTTTTGCTGGAACCCAAATTCTACCATCGTTACGTAGAGACTCAGACATCAATGTTAATTTAGACTGATAATCTCCTGAACGTGGAATACATGTTGGGTGAATTTGTGTATAACAAGGGTTAGCAAAGAAAGCTCCCTTTTTATGTATTTTCCATGCAGCAGTTGCGTTAGATCCCATAGCATTGGTAGATAAGAAATATACATTTCCATAACCACCAGTACCAATTACTACAGCATGTGCTGAATGTCTTTCTATCTCACCAGTAATTAAATTACGAGTAATAATACCTCTTGCTTTGCCGTCTACAAGAACTACGTCTAACATTTCATGACGGTTGAACATTTCGATTTTACCACGAGCAATTTGTCTATTCATTGCAGAATAAGCACCTAATAGTAATTGTTGCCCTGTTTGTCCTTTAGCGTAAAAAGTTCTAGAAACTAATACCCCTCCAAAAGAACGGTTATCTAGTAGTCCACCATAATCACGTGCAAAAGGAACTCCTTGCGCTACACATTGATCAATAATATTGGCAGATACTTCTGCTAAACGATAAACGTTAGCTTCACGAGAACGGTAATCACCACCTTTTACAGTATCATAAAACAATCTATAGGTAGAATCACCATCTCCTTGATAATTTTTTGCTGCATTGATACCTCCTTGTGCTGCAATGGAGTGTGCGCGCCTTGGAGAATCTTGGTAAGCAAATGCTTTTACGTTATAACCTAATTCTGCTAAGGTAGCAGCAGCAGAACCTCCTGCTAAACCAGTACCAACAACGATAATATCTATATTACGTTTATTAGCAGGGTTAACTAAATCGATATGATTTTTATAATCGGTCCATTTATCTTTAATGGGGCCTTTAGGTACTTTAGAATCTAATACAGACATAGAATTGTATTATTAATGATTAAAATGATGAAAAAGAGCTATTATAATAAACATTAGCGGAATTAAGATAGCATATGCTTTTCCAAACCCTTTTAAACCTTTTGTGTATTTGTTGTTTGCTCCAAGCGATTGGAAAGCAGAATCAAAGCCATGTAGTAAGTGCAGTGCTAAGAAAATAAATCCTATACAATATAAGGCTACACGCCAAATAGGAATAAATTTATGTTGTAATTCATGAAAGTATCTAAAAGAACCGTCATGTAACCCACTCATGTCTCCAACAATATACTTTGTATTAATTTCTGGAATCCAGAAATCTAAAAAGTGTATTACTAAGAAGATCAAAATAAATAAACCGCTGTAAATCATGTTTCTACTCATCCAAGTAGAATTTGCTGCGCCATTATTTTTTGCATATTTAACAACTCTTGCAGATCTGTTTTTTATCTCAAGGATAAAGCCCATAACAAAATGAAAAACTACGCCTAGCATTAAAACAGGTTGCATTAGAAACTGAATTAAAGGGTTTGTACCCATAAAATGCGAAGCTTGGTTAAAAGCATCTTCACTAAAAAGCGATACAGCATTTAAAGCAACATGCATTATTAAGAAAAACATTAGGAAAAATGCGGAAAGTGCCATTGCGTACTTTCGGCCGATTGAAGATGTGAAAAATCCACTCATTGGTATAGAAGTTTGTTCAAATTTACTGCAGAGTTTCTTATTAACAAAAATTAACAATAGCTAAGATTGATATTTAGAATAATTATAAAGAAAAATGTTGGTATTTTACCGATATTAGACACTAAATATTAACTTAAGATTAATACCTGTCATGGATATTGGATTGTTATCTGTAAGTATGAACGTCTATTCTACCATGAGAATAGCGGAGGAAGCGGAGAATTTAGGACACTACATAGAACAGATAGATCATACTAAATGTGCTGTGAAATTGGGTGCTGAAAAACCTCAAATTTATTACAACGGCGAAGATATTACGAATGATTTTGAGGCTATTATTCCAAGGATAGGAACTAAAGTAACAAAACATGGTGCAGCTATTGTAAAGCAGTTTGAAATGAACGGCGTGTTTAGCACGGCTCGGTCTTTGAGCATTACAAGAGCAAGAAACAAGGTGAGAACACTGCAAATTATGGCTCGGAAGGGAATTCCTATTCCGGAAACTCTTTTTTCAATTAATCCAGACAACATAGAGGAACAAATAGAATTATTAGGAGGAATGCCGGTAATAATAAAATTGCAAGAAGGAACACAAGGGCTTGGGGTAATTTTAGCAGAAACTAAAAAGTCGGCAAAATCTATTATCGATACTTTTTATAAAATGGATACTAGTATTCTTATTCAGAAATATATAGAAGAATCTAATGGAGAGGATATTCGTTTGTTTGTGGTAGGCAATAGAGTTGTGGCAAGTATGAAACGTACTAGTGCTCCGGATGAATTTAGATCCAATGTACATCGTGGTGGGGGAGCAGAAAAGATAGAGCCAACAAAAATAGAATTAAATATGGCCTTAAGTGCTACAAAACACATGGGTTTGGGAGTTGCTGGGGTAGATATTATACGATCTAAAAAAGGGCCTCTTTTGATTGAGGTAAATGCATCGCCAGGTTTACAGGGTATAGAAGAATCTACTGGTGTTAATATAGCCAAGGAGATTATAAAATTCGTAGAAAAAAATGGTAGGCGAACAAGAAAATAAGGATATAATTATTGGGGGACAGAAAGTTGCCCCAGGAGAAGATAAATTACTCAAAATTAATATTGATCGTTTGCCAACAGGAACTCTAATAGATATTCCTGTTTACGTATACAACGCTAAAAAACCAGGCCCAATACTATTAGTACAAGGAGGGTTGCATGGCGATGAGATAAATGGAATAGAGATTGTTCGTAAAATGATGCAAGAACAATTGTTTAATGTTGATAAAGGTGCTGTAATTGCCGTTCCAATTTTAAACGTTTTTGGTTTTATTCACTTTTCTCGTGATGTGCCAGATGGAAAAGATGTAAATCGTAGTTTTCCAGGGTCTAAATCTGGTTCTATGGCTAGTAGAATTGCATATCACTATATTTCTGAAATTTTGTCGCAAATAGATTTAGGTATCGATTTGCATACTGGTGGTGCACAAAGACATAATTATCCGCAAATAAGGTATACAGCAGAAGATAATTTAAGTAAGGAGTTGGCTGCGATTTTTAATGCTCCTTTTATCTTTCCTTCCAAGCTTATTAAAGGTTCTTTTAGAAATGCGGCGCATAAAATCGGGAAGCCAACCGTTGTTTTTGAAGCTGGGGAAAGTATGCGTTTCGATGATTCCTCTATTTTAGAAGGAATGCAAGGCATTCTAAATGTTTTAAAACATTTGGGGATGATTAAGAGTATAGAGCCTAAGTATACAGAACGCACAACATCTATTGTTTTAACGGATAGAAAATGGCTGCGAGCACCTACTGCAGGCATGTTTATTCCTGAGATATTGAATGGTTCCGAAATTAAAAAAGGACAAATTTTAGGCATTATTACAGACGCTATAGCTCTTAAAACTAAAAATATTAAGGCTCCTTATGATGGTTTTGTGATTGCGCTAAATTTCCAAGCTGTAGTTAATCAAGGGGATGCTTTGTTTCATGTTGGGCAAAGAGAATAAGGTTAAAAAA
>NZ_JADGES010000181.1 GCF_016744255.1 Maribacter sp. | reverse complement strand
ATAGGGCATATATAGATGCAGGATTAAAAAGTAGAGAAGCATTGCAATCTAGTTTTACAATTTCGTCTTGGATAAAACCTACAGCCCGGAATCTAGATAACAGTATTTTGGGTAAGGGAGATAACTTTGTTTTAAAAATTCATGACGGGTTTCTTACGTTTACTATGGCGGGAATAAAAGATTATATTTCTAAACCTTCTCCAATACCAATTAATACATGGACGCATATTACATTAGTGCATTCTAAAGTAAATAACGAATTAGTTTTTTATATCAACGGAAAGCAAACGGATAGAATAGGATTAATATCAGACTATGTTATTTCCAATTATAACATATTAATAGGGAGTAATTTATGGGAGGAATTTTTTATAGGGTATCTGACCGATATTAAAATTTGGGAGCGAGAACTTAATGATAATGAAGTAAGGGCCTTGTATTATAGAAAACCCACTAGTGAAAACAATTTTGCTAAGGTATTGTTGTCTTTTATGCTTGTGATAGGGCTTGGTCTCCTCTTTTTCTGGTTACAAAGAAGATGGAAAAAACAAAAAAGTAAGAGTAGAAATATCGCTAGTTCTTTTTTATGGAAAAATAGGAAAAACAAAGAAAAACCATTAGGAATAGATTTTAAAGAACAAATACTTTGTTTTGGGAGGTTGCGCATTATCAATAGCTTTGGCCAAGATATAGCTAAGAAGTTACCTCCTAAATTAAAACAGATTTTTGTAATTATTCTTTTATATAGTCAAAAAAATAAAAGAGGAATAACCACAAAAAAATTGACAGAACTTCTTTGGCCAGGCATGAGTGTGCAAAGTGCCAAAAATACAAGAGGTACTAATATCCAGAATTTAAGATTAATTCTTTCCTCATGTTCCGAAGTGCAACTTCTTTTTAAAGAAAAATGTTGGTTTTTAGAAATAACAGAAGATTGTTATTGCGATTACGCTACTAGTAGAAATTATTTAGATTTTCTCTCTCAGGAGGAATCTACATTAGATGATTTGGAAGAGAATGTGCCAAAATTACTTCAGATTCTAAAGGAAGGAAGGTTGTTAGCTAATATGGAGGATGTTTGGTTTGACCCTTTTGTAGAAAAGTTTAGCAATCAGGTTATAGAACAGCTAACAGGTTTAATTCCAAAGTTACATATTCATAAACACGAAAGTTTATTATACAGTATTGCAAAAGTTATTTATTTGTACGACGATTTAAACGAACAAGCCCTTTGTCTAAAAGTTAAAATTTTAATACATCAAGGAAAATTAAGTATGGCTCATACGGTTTACGATAATTTTTCTAAACTATATGCAAAACTTTATAAAGAAGACTATGCAACTTCTTTTGAAAAACTTTTGGTTTAAAGGCGGTAGGCTGTTTTGATGTATTCTTAAAATAACTCTCTTTTTTTATTCTATTACCCCATTTATTACCCTTCTTTTTACACACTCTACTGTTTCTTTGTTCTAGTTATTGTGAAAATGTAAATAAAATAGAATTATGGATAAGAAAGCAACCAACCGTAGAGATTTTGTGAAGAAGTCTTTACTAGTAGCAACAGCTATTAGTATTATACCTAGACACGTAATGGGAGGCGTTAACTTTATTCCACCAAGTGACCAACTTACAAAAGCAGTTATTGGAGTAGGTGGAATGGGGCA
>NZ_JADGES010000031.1 GCF_016744255.1 Maribacter sp. | reverse complement strand
ATAAAATTGAGGAAGATTATTTATACTGGGATAAAGTTAAATATATAGAGAAACCCAAGTCTCTAAAATTGGAGAACCCGAAAAATTATGGAAAAGAGGTTTGGCAACTTGTAAAAACTCGAAGGTCTCTAAATTTGAATAATTACACCCTGAGAAAATTTGATACCGAAAAAGGGTTTCCAAATAAAATAGGAATTGACTACAAATATCAGGTAAACAAACCTCTACAACAAAAACTACACTACCTAGATTTTAATTTCGGTGCTGGTATTCAAAAAGACAAATTACTATCCGATTTAGATAAAGAGCAATACCTCAACAATGCTCTAATGGAAGAATCTATATTTTCTTCTATGGTTGAAGGCGTAACTACCACCAGAGTTAAGGCGAAAGAAATGCTCCGAAAGAATAAAAAACCAATAAATAAATCGGAGCAAATGATATTGAATAATTACCAAGCCACTCAATACATTAGTGAGCATCAAGAAAATGATATTTCTATTGAAAAAATATTCCAAATTCATGCGTTAGTTACCCATAAGACTCTAGATGAAGAACATACTGGTGTTTTTAGAAATACGGATGATGTACATGTTATGAACGAAATTACAGGGGAAATTATTCATACTCCTCCAAAATTTGAAGAGCTTAACGAATTAATGGAATCGTTCTGTGCTTTTTTTTAATAACAATCCTAAAAAAAACTTTATTCACCCAATAGTAAAAGCATCTATTTTACATTTCTTAATAGGATATATTCATCCATTTGTTGACGGAAACGGTAGAACGGCAAGGGCAATTTTTTATTGGTATTTATTAAAAAATGGGTATTGACTAGCAGAGTATCTTTCCATATCTCGGGTTATAATGAAAACCAAAGTACAGTATGAGAAAGCATATTTATACACCGAAATGGATGATATGGATGTTTCCTATTTTATTCACTATCAGGTAAAAACACTAATTCAAGCTTTTGAAGACTTAAAAAAATACATTGCTAAAAAGAAAAAGGAGCAAAAAAATTGTCCAAATTTATACAACTTCCAAATATCAACGAACGTCAGGCACAAATTCTCTATTGGATAAAAAAGGATAAAAACAGATTTTTTACAGTAAAAGAAATTGAAACTATCTACTCCATAACCAATCAGACTGCCAGAACAGATTTAGAAGAATTAGTACAACTGCAATTCCTAAAAAAATAGCCATTAATAAAAAATCATCTAATTATTGGAAAGGAGATAAGTTTAACAAAATATCTCTTTAGCCTAAATACGCCTACCATCAAGAAGATTAATTACTCTTGAACCATACGCAGCATTTTTTTTAGAATGGGTTACTTGAATTATCGTTACACCTTCATCATTCAACTGCTTAAAGAGTTCCATAATCTCTTCCCCTTGTTTGGAATTTAAATTGCCCGTAGGCTCATCTGCCAAGATTAATTTTGGGCTACTGATTAAAGCTCTTGCAATACCCACTAATTGTTGTTGCCCTCCACTTAATTGGGATGGAAATAAATCTTTTTTACCAACAATATTAAATCTATCGAGCATATCCGCCACTAGAGATTTACGTTCCGAACTACTTTTTTTACTATACAATAAAGGCATTTCGAGGTTTTCTTTCACCGTAAGTTCATCAAGCAAATGATAGGCTTGAAAAACAAACCCAATGTATTGCTTGTATAAATTAGCACGGTGTTTTTCCTTTAAATTATGAACAGATTCATCCAAAAAATTATACTCCCCTTCATCAAAATCATCCAGCATTCCGATAACATTCAATAAAGTAGACTTCCCTGAACCTGAGGGGCCCATAATTGAAATAAACTCTCCCTCTTCAATCGAAAGGTTTATATCTTTTAATAGAAAAACACGTTGCCCTCCTGATTGTACCCATTTAAAAATATTGTTTAGTTTTAATAGCATATCTTCTCTTATTTATTTTGAATAAACTTTTTACTTAAATACTCTAAAAGTAAAAAGTTTATAGTTTTTTTATTCCGTTCGTAAACTTTTTACAGGATTAACAGATGCTGCTTTAATAGTCCTACCTCCAATTGTTATCAATGCCAACAAACAGGTTAAAAAGCCAGCCCCTATAAAAAACCATATACTTAAGGATACATGAAAGGCATATTCTTGTAACCATTCGTTCATCATATACCAAGATATCGGAGTTGCTATAACAAAGGCAATACCTACCAATTTTAAAAAATCCTTAGTCAACAACACAGTAATAGAAGAAACACTTGCACCTACCACTTTGCGAATACCAATTTCTTTTGTCCTTTGCGATACCATTAATAAAGAAATTGCCAACAAACCAATACAACTTAACACAATACCTATTATCGAACCACAGGTAATAATTGTTGTCATTGTTTTTTCTCTGGCAAAAGTTCTATCTAAATTTTCATCTAAAAAAGAGCCTTGAAACTCTGCATTTGGCTCTATTCTTTTCCATGCTTCTTTTATAGCATCATAAGATTGAACAATAGCTTTAGGAGCTATTTTTACATATGCATAATATAGACTCCATTCCTTATCCATAAATAGTGTAAGGGGTTCTATTCTTTTATTAAGACCCTGAAAATTATAATCTTTCACTACCCCAATTACAGAATACGTTATAGAATCATCTAAAACAATACGAGCGTTTAGAGGATTAGACTCATTAAGTTCTCTTGCCATAGTTTCATTAATAACTAAACTTAGATTATCCGCTTTATACTCTTTACTAAAAGTGCGCCCAGCAACTAATTCTAATTCTAGCGTTTTTGCATATTCATAATCTACTACAAGCATATTGGTAGTTACACCATGTTCCTTATAATCAAAACCTAATTTACTAGTAGACATACTACCATCTTTACCCCTGCCTAAATTATTATCTGCGCCCGTTACATTTAAAATATTCGGATTATTTTGCAGTTCATTTCGTAATAACTCAACCATTCTATAACTATCCCTTTTACCATTTAAAGGAATAGATATTACTTGCTCTTTATTAAACCCTAAATCTTTATTCCGCATATATTGTAGCTGTCCTTGTAATACCAAAGTACAACTGATTAAAATTATTGCTATGGCAAATTGAATTATAATAAGCGTATTACGCACTCCATTTTTTCCGGCAACACCCAACTTCCCCTTTAATGCTTGTAACGTACCTAACTTACTTAATAAAAGAGCAGGGTACCCTCCTGCAATAAAAGTAATCCCAAAAACTCCAATAAAAAACCCGACAAGTACCATCGGATTTATTATATCTGCAAAAGAGACTTTTGTTCTAAACAAAGTCTGAAAAGGCTCTAATAAAAAATAACTGAGTAAGATTCCAAAAGACGCCGATATCATAAAAACAAAAACACTTTCGAGCCAAAATTGCACAAATAATTGCCCCTTTATTGCGCCCAAAGTCTTTCGCATGCCTATTTCTTTAAGTCGCTTTGAACTTGTGGCAATACTCATATTAATAAAATTGGCGCTGGCTATAAACAATATTAAAAAAGCAATTCCCAAAACGAGGTAAGGAAATGTTTTATCCACTTTTACTAAATTATTAGAAAAAGAAGTAAAGGAAATATCTTTAAATAAAGTTAAGTGTACTTGTCTAAACTGCCCATTCTCATCTGCTTTTGCGCCGTCTCTAATTAGGTTTTCTATGTTATTCTTAAAATGTAAATTTGTAAAATCAAAGGTGCTTTTTTCGAATTGTAAAGGCGTAATACTCTTGTCTAATTCTATATAAACGGGGTGATTTTTAGCATCCCAATCTTCTATATTATCTAAATATGTAGGATGGTTTTCAAAAGGAATTACAACATCAAAATCAATAGTACTTTGGGTAGGTATATTTTTTAATACAGAAGCTATAGTAAAAGGCTGTTCTTTCTTATTTAAAAGCATAGTTACAGTCTTTCCTATAGGATCCATACTCCCAAATAAAACTTTAGAAGCTTTTTCTGTAATTGCTATAGTGTTTTTATCGGGTATCGGGTTTTTTGAATTGCCTTGAATCGTAGTAAAACTAAATATTGCAAAGTACTCGGAGTCTACAAACTCCGCATCAAAGTTTAATTCTTTATCCTGAAATGTAATTAGAACATTTTCGCTAAGGGCTCTCGATATGTTCTTTATGCCTGGAACTTCGTTTTTTAATGCAGGAGCAAACGGCACTGAGTTAGCCGTGATTATTTCTGTACCTCTACTAGTTTGGTCAGAGCTATAAACTTGATAAATAGCATCCTTTTTTTTATGAAATTGGTCGTAAGACAATTCGAAAAAAGCGGCCATACTCAAAAGAATTGCTACCGCAAAAGCGACCGTTAATCCAAAGACATTGGCACCCGTAAATATTCTATTTTTAATTAAACTCCTCCATGCAATTTTTAAATGATTTCTAAACATGACGTATTAATTTTGATTGATGATGAATTACTCTGTCCTTAAACTTTTTACTGGGTTAGCCAAAGCCGCCTTAATGGCTTGAAAGCTGACTGTTATAAGTGCAATACCAATAGCGGCAAGACCCGCAATTGCAAATACTCTCCAATTAATCTCGATGCGATAGGCAAAACTTTCTAACCAATTTTGCATTAACCACCATGCAATAGGGCTTGCAATCAATATAGCTATCAACACCAATTGCAGAAATTCTTTGGACAATAAACCTACAATACCAGAAATGCTAGACCCTAAAACTTTACGTACACCTATCTCTTTACGTCGTTGATCTGCTATAAATGCAGATAATCCTATTAGTCCTAAACAAGAAATAATAATAGCCAATAGCGCAAATATTTGGGAAAGGCTTCCTATTAATTTTTCGCTTTTAAATTTGGCATTAAACGCATCGTCTACAAATTCATAATCAAAAGGAAAAGCAGGATTGTGTTTTTTTAACACCTTGTCTAAAAGGGATAAAGCAGAACCCAAAGGCATACCCTTCTTAATTTTCACATATAAAAAACGTGCATCTTCATGGTTATTAAAAAATAGTACAGGATCACTACTGCCATACATATCATCATATAAATAATCTTTAACTACACCAATAATTGTAAAGTCATTTTCCACAGTTTTACCAACAGCTGTACCAAAACCCATTAAGCGTGCAAAAGACTCACTAACTATAATATTGGTGCTATCTTTTAGAGGATTATTACTAAACCCTCTGCCTGCAACAATTTGCATTCCTGCAGCATCAAAAAAATCGGAACTTATGGCTCTTACAGAAACTAGTACATCCTCTGTATCTACACCGCCTTGCCATTCTAAACCTGATGTGTTATTACCGCCTGATAAGATTTCAGAATTGTTTAATCCTAAATTTTCAATACTACCAGATGCCAATAAATCTTCTTTTATTGGGTCAAAATTTTTGATAATATCTCCTGTTACAGGAATTTTAACAAGATTGTCTTTTTCATACCCTAGATTCCTTCCTTTAACATGCTGAACTTGTTGGTAAACTATAATTGTACTGATAATGAAAACTATGGAAACAACAAATTGTGTGGCTACCAGTCCTTTTCGTATGAAGGGAGCACTACCTTGTTTCCTGTGTGCCCCTTTAAGCACATCTACTGGTTTAAAAGAGGACAAATAGAAGGCTGGATACCACCCAGCAACTAAACCGCATACCAAAGTGACACTCATTAACACCAATACGTGAACCGAGTTTAACAAAGAAAAAACCAATTGCTTTTCTATGAGAGTATTGAATTGAGGAACAAGTAACTTCAGCAGTAATATACTTGCAATAGCTGCAATGCTTGCCGTAATCAAAGCTTCGGCCATAAATTGAGAAATTAGACCTTTTCTATCCGAGCCTAACACTTTACGTACACCAACCTCATTCGCTCTTTTTTCACTTCGCGCAGTAGCTAGGTTCATAAAGTTAATACAAGCAATAAGCAAAATAATTATGGCAATAAGTGAAAATAACTGTACATAAACAATTTGCCCTCCTACTTGTTTTTCACTTTCAAAATTTGATCGTAAATGCCAATCTTTCATTGCATGTAGAAAAGCATAGGTTTCTTCATCTTCTGTCTTAGCAGGAAGTATCTTTTTAACTTTTTCATTAACGGCATTAACATCTGCTTCTGGAGAAAGTTCTACAAAAGTATCCGAAAAATTGGAGCCATATTCCCTCATCCATTCCTTACCTTCTGCATACCTTTCAAAAGGAGCTACCCAATCAAAATTATAGGTTACATTGGTTGGTAAATTTTCATAAACACCCGTTATAGTATAATTAGTATCATTATTTACTTTAATTACTTTACCTAAAGCAGAAGTGTTTTCTCCATAGAGCTGCGTGGCTGTTTTTCTAGAAACAACGATAGCATCGAACATATTAAAAGCGGTTTCTATATTTCCTTCGATAAAGGAAAGGCTAAACATATTTAAAAAATCCGGATCAGCAAATCGCCCCCCTTTATTAATAGATTTTTCACCTACTTGAAACAATAAATCCATTCTACTTGTTCTAGCACTACCGACAACACCTGGAACCTCCTCTTTTAACACCTGTGCTAAAGGGCCTGGCGTCGCTTGAAAAAATGTTCGCCATTCCCCTTCATATTGTTGGTTGGTTGGCACATAATAAACTACATCTTGTTTAGAAAAATTACTATCGTAACCTACCTCATCTTCTACCCAAAGTAGTATCATCGCAGCACAGGTGATACCGATGGCTAAACCAAAAATATTAAGAAAGCTATATCCTTTATTTTTCCAAAGATTTCGCCAAGCAATTTTTATATAGTTTTTGTACATGGTGCTCGTTTTTAGTTTATTTTTTTATTCTGTTCTTAAACTTTTAACTGGATTTACAATTGCTGCTTTTATACTCTGATAACTTACGGTCAATACCGCTATGATAACAGCTAATAATGCGGCAAAAACAAAAACCCACCCATTAATTTCTATTCTATACGTAAAATCTTCTAGCCATTTACTCATAGCATACCAACCAACAGGAAGCGAAATGAGAATGGCTATACCAACCAGTTTGAGAAAATCTTTAATAAGCGTATACGTAATTTGGCCTACGCTTGCTCCCAAAACTTTTCTTACTCCAATCTCTTTTGTTCGTTTCTCTGCATTAAAGGCAGCTAATCCAAATAATCCAAGACACGCTATTAAAATAGAAAGCATGGTAAAAATGATAAAAATGTTACCCAAACGTTTTTCTGCTTCATAGGTTCTGTTAAATGAATCTTCCATAAAATAGTAATCAAAAGGTTGGCCCGGAGCCATCTCACTCCAAATATTCTCTATGGCTGCAATAGCATTAGAAAAATTACCAGCATTTAATTTTATTGCCATAGAATTGGCACTACTGTTTAAAGTAAGGCTCAACGCTTCTATATTATCTTTTAAGGAAGAAAAATGAAAGTCCTTAACCACTCCAATAATGGTATAATATAGCGGATTATCAGCCCCCATATCTGGGGTATATTGCTTACCTAGGGCTTCTTTAATAGATAACCCCATATTTTTTACAGCGGTTTCATTTACAATGATGTTCGTAGAATCGTTACCGAATTGTGTATCAAAATTTCGGCCTTCTAGTATTTCAAAATCCATGGTAGCCACATAATCATAATCTACACCCCATATCTGCATGCTAATGGCATCTTCTTGCTGCTCTCCACCTTCTTTTGGAGAAAAAGTACTATCACTTCGGTTAGATGGTGTTGGAAAAAAACTACTCAATGTTGCATTTTTAACAAACCCCAAATCTTTTACTTGCTTTTTAAACGTTTCTGCTTTTGTACCAGCGGCATATACATCATTAACAATTAAAACCTGATCTTTAGAAAACCCTAAATCTTTGTCTTGTATATATTCTAATTGCTGATATACTACAAGCGTACTTATTATTAGAAGAACGGATACCGCAAATTGAAAAATGACCAATGAATTTCTAATAGTACCACCTCCCACACTATTTTGGCCTCCACCCTTTAGCACTTTTACAGGAATAAATCGAGACATAAAAAATGCAGGATAACTTCCAGAAAAAAGAGCTAAAACTAAAGTTGCTCCCAACAAAATTACCCAAAAAACAGGGCTAGTATAAGGCATAGATATGTTCTTATCTGCCAATTCATTAAAAAATGGTAGAGCAATAATTGCAATAATTAAAGCCGACACTAAAGATAGAAAAGAAATTAACCCTGATTCAATTAAAAATTGCTGTACCAACTCGCTTTTATTAGAGCCCAATGTTTTTCTTACCCCTACTTCCTTAGCTCTTTTTAAAGAATGTGCCGTAGAAAGATTCATGAAATTTACAGCTGCTAATACAATAAGAAAGATGGCTATAAAAGACAGAATATATATACTTTGAATATCATTATTATGAGTTATCTCTGCAACCAAATTTGAGCTTAAATGAATATCTGTTAGCGCTACAGTATCATAAAAAAGATGGTTTCCTGCGGCTCTTAATTGTTCTTCGGTAACACCTGGCATAAATTGTTGTATACCTGGTATCACATATTTCCCTAAAAAAGCTTGTAACCCCACTTGTATATCTGCAACGTCTACTCCTGGAATAAGTTTGATAAAAGTTTGATAATTGTTACTTCCCCAATTGACTATTTTGGAATCGGCATACCCAGCCATTGCCATAAAAACAGTATGTTCCCTTAGAAATGAATTTAATGGCAAATCCTCTATAACACCAACAACAGTATATGTTTCTGTATTATTTAAGAGCACACTTTCTCCCAATACATTTTTTAATGACCCAAAATGTTTCTCCGCCGCCGACTTTGTTAAAATTAGTGTGTTTGGTTCTTGCAATGCAGTCGCCTTATCACCAACCAATAAATCTATGCCGAACATTTGAAAAAAACTATCGTCTACATACGTTGTAGATTCTTCTTTAATATTGGCCTCCGTATCTGCTTTTCTTACTAATGCACTTCCCCAAGTTCTAAAGCGAGTCACCATTTCTACTTCAGAAAAATCACTCCTTAAAGCATCGGCCATTGGAGCAGGGGTTACCGCAAACTTTCTAGCCTCACCACCAAATTTTATATCTCCGTTTATTCTATGAATGCGATCTGCATCTTTAAACATAGTATCATAACTAAACTCATCATAAATATATAAGCTAATAAGAATTGCACCCGCAATACCAATCGCTAAGCCAAAGGTATTTAGGAAAGTAAAAAAAATACGTTTTTTTAAACTTCTAAAAGCTATTTTAATATAATTTTTAAACATGATATATTGATTTTTAATTGATGCTGATTATTCTGTTCTTAAACTTTTAATGGGGTTGGCCAAGGCCACTTTTAAGGTTTGATAACTAATTGTGATAAGAGTAATTAACATTATGCCTACAATGGCAATAACAAAATACCACCATTGAATTTCTGTCCTATAAGAGTACCCCTCTAACCATTGACTCATAAAATACCAAGTTAATGGAGTTGCAATTGTACCCGCTACCAAAATTAATTTCAGAAAATCGATAGAGAATAACCTTAGAATATTGCCTACATTACTCCCCAATACTTTTCTAATTCCCATTTCCTTGGTACGCATGTTCACAAAGAACAAGATTAACCCATATAAACCTAAACAACCAATGAAAATGGCTAAACCAGAGAACACCTTAGATAGGGAAAGATAGCGTTGCTCGGTTTCATATTGTTCAGCCACCCGTTCATCTAAAAACCGATAATCGAAAATATAATTTGAGAAGGATTTAGACCATTCTGTATTCAATTGCTCTAAGGTATTTTTAGCATTCAGATGGTTAATTTTAACTGCAATTTCATTATACATTGATACATTTGGTGCTATAAAAACAGGACCAATATCCTCAGCAAAGCTACCATCGTGAAAATCTTTAACCACGCCTACAATATTGGCTTTTATATCACCCCCATTTACTTCAATAGCCTTACCTAGTAATTCTTCTGAAGTTAGTCCCAATTTTTCGGCTAATTTTTCATTTACCAACATTTCCGTAATCGAATCATTTTTAAAAAAATTACGCCCAGCTACCAACGGTATCCTAAAAGTGTTTAAATAATCCACATCAGCTACCTTTACAACAATACTAAACTCTTCTACCTCAGGTCTATTATTATATTTTATACTCGTACCCCAATTACTATCTGCAGCACCTGGACTACCTAAACAACCAGAAACATGTTGTACTCCAGGGACTTGTTTTAATCGTTCCTTTAAACTATTAAACCTTGCCGCATCAAAATCATCTGGAATTTCTAGCATTACAATAGACTCCTTATCAAAGCCTAAATCTGTATTCATAGCATATTCAATTTGCTTTGAAATCACTAGAGTGGACACAATCAATGTAATGGAGATTACAAATTGAGCTATAACTAAAACTTTTCTTGTAGAGTTTCCTCCCATATCATTATGATTCAATTTTCCTTTCAAAGCTAAAACAGGCACAATACGAGACATTAAAATACCTGGATAACTACCCGATAAAAATGCAACTAAACCTAAAAGCAATAATAAAAACCCAATAAATTGAAAGTTAAAAAGACTCTGAGCAGATAACTGGAGCTCAAACAATGTATTAAAAGAAGGTAGAGAAAGTACAGCTATCACAATTCCTATTGCAACAGCAAAAAGGCTGATAAGAAAGGTTTCTGTTAAAAATTGCCAGAATAGATGTTGTTTAAAACTCCCTAACACCTTACGAATGCCTATTTCTTTAGACCGATAAAACGCTTGAGCGGTTGATATGTTTATAAAATTAATACTAGCTATACCTATCAAAAACAAACCTATAAGACCAAAAACAATTAAAAAAATAGGGTTTAGCCCACCATAATCAGCATTTAAATGTATATCTGATAAAGGCTGTAATCTATATGTGTGGTCATTTTTGCTATTTGGTCTATGCTTTTTAGGAAGCTCTAATAGGGCTGTTTCAATATCGGCAATATTCTGATTCGGTTTTAATAATGCGAAGCATTGCAAATTACTAGTAATCCCTCCCCAAAATTCACCGCTCGCAAACTCAAAATGATCTGCCAAATTTTCAAAGGATATAAAAATATTTGCCTTTAAAAAAGTAGTCTGAGGCAAGTCTTTTAAAACCCCTGTTATCTCAATGGTTTTATCATTTTCAAACACAAAATTTTTACCCACGACATCTAAAGTCCCAAACATATTAATGGCTTCATTTTCTGTAATAACCGCTGTATTTGGGGCAGAAAGAGATACCATATTACTTCCATTTACTAAAGGAAAATTAAAAATTTTAAAGAAACTCTCCTGAACAAAAGCTACATCTTTCTTATATTTTTCGGTACTTCCATTATTTTCTACATCAATGATGTAACCATCTATATCTACTATTTTTGCCACCTTATCTGCGTAACCATACTCCTCACTAAAAACCTTAGCAAAACCTGGAGGCACACTTGGCTCAAACTCAATAGAACCCCTGTTTTCTTGAGTTGTCATACGATAAATTCGATCCGAATTTTCATGAAATTGATCAAAAGAAAGATGATAACACAAAAAAAGATAAATCAATATTGCACTACCAAAACCAATAGACAGCCCCAAAATGTTTATGGCAGTAAATACCTTTCTCTTGATAAGGTTCCTCCAAGCAATTTTTAGATGATTTTTGAACATGATTTTGTTGATTGATTGATGAATAAACTCCTGAATAGGCCCTCTTAAATCGTTGCCCCTATGGCTCTGTTTTTACTTTCTGTTACTATTTGACCATCGAATAAATTAATTACTCTGTGTGCATAATGCGAATCTCTATCGGAGTGGGTAACCATTACAATAGTTGCTCCTTCTTGGTTTAGCTCGGTTAAAAGATTCATTACTTCAATACCATTTTTAGAATCTAAATTCCCTGTAGGTTCATCTGCTAAAATTAATTTTGGGTTCGTAACCACTGCTCGCGAAATAGCTACCCGCTGTTGCTGCCCTCCTGATAATTGTTGCGGAAAATGTTTTTCTCTATGCGCAATTTTCATACGCTCTAAAACTGCCATTACTTTTTGCCTACGCTCCTTTTTATTCATTTTTAAATAAATAAGAGGCAATTCTACATTTTCATAAACAGTTAATTCATCGATTAGATTAAAGCTTTGAAAAACAAAACCTAAATTTCCTTTTCGCAATTCTGTTCTTTGGTTTTCTTTAAGATGAGCAACCTCATGCCCTCCAAAATTATAAGAGCCTTCCGATGGGTTATCTAACATACCTATAATATTCAATAATGTAGATTTACCACAACCCGATGGTCCCATTATAGCAACAAACTCTCCTGCTTCCACTTTAAGATTAACGCCATTTAACGCAAGAGTTTCTACCTCCTCTGTTCTAAAGCTTTTTTTTAGATTTTCTATTTGTATCATTATTTTGATTGATTTTACTTTTTATAAATTTGTACTACTATTTAATATGGTAACAGCTACTTTAATACAATACGTTCTGCATCACCGAAACTGTCATAATTAGATGTGATAACTTTTTCTCCGCCGTCTAAACCTTCTAAAATCTCATAATGTCTAGAATTTTGCTTTCCTATTTTAATATTTCGTTTAATAGCTGTTTCGCCATTACCGTCTACCACAAAAATCCACTGTCCGCCAGTACTCTGAAAAAAAGCACCTTTGGGTAATAAAAGAGCATCACTAGACTCTCCTAATTGTAACTTTATATTATAACTCTGACCTGCTCTTATAGTCTCTGGTTTGTTTCCGGTAAATACCAAATCCACTTTAAATTTACCATTTCTAACTTCCGGGTATACCTTACGCAAACGCAGTGTATATTCCTTACCATTACGCTCTAAGGTAGCATTTAAATCTCTTTTTACGCGATCAATATAATGTTCATCAATGTCTGCTTCTATTTTAAAATTTGTTAATACATTGATTTGCCCAATACGCTCTCCTTGTGCTATACTTTGCCCAATTTCGGCATCTAAAAAGCCCAATTGTCCGTCCGCAGGAGCCCTAACATTTAAATGATCAATACGCTCATAAACCATAGAAAGTGTTTTTTGCATTCGCGCTAAATCTGCATCTAGTTCTTTTAATGAAGTTTTTCTAAGGGAATTATCTTGATCCGTTTGTACTTGTACAATTTGCAATTGTTTTCTAGACAATTCATAATCTTCTTGGGCAACTGTATATGCTTCTTTTGAAATTAACTCCTCTTTATACAAGGCTTCGTTTTGTTCAAAATTTCGTTTTAAACGATGCAATTCGTACTCGGTAGTTGCTAAAGATTTTTTACCTTCTACTTGTCTAGAATCAAAAGTTAATTTGGTAGATCTTAAATCATTTTGCTTTAAAGCCAAATTACTCTCACTAGCCAAAATTTGCTCGTATAAATTTCTATTCTCCAGCTTTAAAATAATGTCCCCTTTCTTAACAGTTGCCCCTTCTTCAATAAGTTTTTCTGTTACACGGCCACCCTCATAAGCATCCATATAAATTGTAGTAATAGGAGCAACAGAACCATTTATGGTAATATAATCATCGAACTTTCCTGGGGTAACCTCGGCAATAGTAAGTTTGTCTTTTTCCGTTCTATACGTACTCCCAGAAGTATTAAAGAGTAATTTCCAAGCCACAAAAACCAACAATACACCCAATGCAATATATCCGTAGTGTTTTAATTTTAAGCCTTTCTTTTTTTCTAATTGTATATCCATTTTAAAAATTTGTATTAATGTTAAAAACTGGAAGACCTCTATAAAAATCCAGTGTACTACTATTCATTTTTAATAATAACCCTGCCTGTAATCTTCTGCTTTGGGCTGTTGCAAATAAGTTTTTTGCTTGGTTTAAATCTACCGCACTCAGGAGACCTTTTTCATATTTTTTTTGCGCTATTTTAAATGCTTGTTCCTCGGCATTCATTTGTTTTATAGTTTGCTCATATTCTACGGACAATGCATTTTTTTCTTGCACTAATTGTTGAATAGTTTGGTACACTAGCTGCTGCTGTATTTTTAAACCATTGCTTGCTCTTTCTAGTTCTATTTTTTGTTGTTTTACACGGGAACGTTTGGACCATTTATCACTAATAGGAATACTAAGAGAAACTCCAATTTGCTTGGATGTATTATCTTCTATCTGCGTTCTAAATGGAATTATATCGTTTGTATTTACATCTATATTCGTCTCAAAATATCCGGTACCGTAACCCGCAAAAATGGATAAGGAAGGATACAGTGCCCCTCTTGCAATTGCAACTTGCTTCTTTGCCGCTTTCATTCTAAATTTTTGCGCTTTTATCGTTGGCAAAAAACCCAATGCTTCCGTATAAATAGAATCTGTTTCTATTTTTAATTTATTTTGGTCATTATACACTTCTAATGGATTGGTTTGTATTTCAATAGTGTTCTCTCCTTCTAAGTTTATTGCTTGAATAAGTCTCAATTTAGCCCCTTGTACTAGGTTTAAGTTTTGTGTAACCTCTAAATCATCTGCAAGTAAGGTCGATTCCGCTTCATAAATATCGGCTCCTGCTTTTAAACCTAACTCAATTTGTTTTTTTACCAGTTTTAAGTTAGTCTTAGAAACTATTCTTTTACTTTTCGAGATAGCTAAAAGTCCTTGGTAATACTGAATATCATAAAAAGCAGACATTACACTAAAAGCAAGTGTGAACTTTTGCTTTTCTACATCTTCCATATTTGCTTTATGCAAATATTTAGATGCCTTTATAGCATTAATCTTTTGAAACCCTTGGAATACATCTAAGGAAGCATTTATAGAATAATTGTTAGAGAAAAAATCGGTATTTACATAGGCCCCACTATTAGGATCTTCTGAACGCCCAAACCTTAAATTATAATCCGAATAACCAGAAATACTGGGTAAAAGATTACGTTTAGATTGATTGTATGTTTCTTTTCCAGAGTTCGCTGTTAATGCAACATCTTTAAGGCTTAGGTTATTAGCAATAGCATGTGATACACAAGCATCTAATGTCCATGCCTTCTGACCATAAAAATTAGTAACCATTAGTAGCGTTACGAAAAAGAGTATTTCTTTTTTAAAATTCATACCGTTATTTAATTTCTCTTTAGAGATATTTTTATTTTGTTCCCAACTATATAAACCACCTTCGTGCCACAAAACAAAACAACTGATTATCAGGTGATTACAATTTATTTTAAAAATACTAAATTTAAAAGTGTAAAATAGTTATACAATAACTGTCCAAAAATTTTACACATGGGAGCAAGTTGCTTAATGAAATTGTAGTTTTAGTTTATATAATTAATAGTATTATGGTTGATGCTAAAATTTTGGTGATTGATGACAATAAAAGCGTTTTGAGTGCGCTTGAAATTCTTCTGCAATCTGAGTATAATAATATAGATACCATTTTTAATCCTAATCAGATATCCTCTTACCCAAATCTAAAGGAGGTTGATATTGTACTATTGGATATGAATTTTTCTGCAGGTATAAACTCTGGTAACGAAGGGCTTTTTTGGTTAAAAGAGATTTTAAAGAAAAGCCCAAATACCTCCGTAATAATGATGACGGCTTATGGTGCTGTTGAACTTGCCGTACATGCTCTTAAAGAAGGGGCTTCAGATTTTATTTTAAAACCATGGAATAATGAAAAGCTTTTGATTACCGTAAAATCTGCCTATAATCTTCGAAAATCGAAAAAAGAAATTCATCAACTAAAAGAAAAAGAGAGTCGCTTAACGCAACATATAAATGAAAATAAAAATTATATCATTGGTAATTCTAAAGCTTTAAACAGTGTTCTGAACCTTACTCATAAAGTAGCTAAAACAGATGTTAATGTATTAATTACTGGAGAGAATGGCACAGGAAAAGAACTAATAGCTAGAGAACTACACCGCATGTCTCCCCGCAAAAACGATGTTTTCATAGGTGTCGATATGGGAGCAATCTCTGAAAATTTATTTGAAAGCGAGCTTTTTGGTCACACCAAAGGTTCTTTTACAGATGCCAAGGAAGACCGAGCAGGTAAATTTGAAGCTGCACATGGTGGCACCTTATTCTTAGACGAAATCGGGAATATTTCTTTGCAAATGCAAGCGAAATTACTATCCGCTATTCAACAAAAAACTATAGTAAGAGTAGGCTCTAACAAACCCATTAATGTGGACATTCGTTTAATTTGCGCTACCAATTGCAACTTAGAACAAATGGTAGTAGATGGTTTGTTTAGAGAAGATTTATTGTACCGTATAAATACAATTACTATTGAAGTACCCCCTTTGCGAGAAAGAGATAACGATGTCCTGGTTTTAGCCGATTTCTTCTTAAAAAAATTCGGGAATAAATATGCAAAACCCAGTCTTAAAATAAACGTTGATGCCGAAGAAAAGCTAAAAAACTACCCCTGGCCTGGAAATATTAGAGAGCTGCAACATACCATGGAAAGAACCGTGATTTTAAGTGAGGGCTCTGTTTTAAAACCTTCGGACTTTTTGTTAAATACTGGGAGCTCTACAACTCTTAATAATAGTACTGCAACCCTTGAAGAAATGGAGCTACAACTAATTACTAATGCCCTAGAAAAACACAATGGAAATTATAGTGCTGCCGCATCTCAACTAGGCATTTCTAGACAAACCTTATATAATAAAATTAAGAAGAATAGCAACAGATGATTAGTAAAAATTTTTATTCTCAATTAATTATTAGAATTATAGGGATTGTACTCTCCTCCATTGGAATGGCTTTTCTTTTTATAAATAGCCGTAAAGCTATTGCTGTAGTTATATTTCTAATTCTAATTATACAAACGGTACTTTTAATACTATACGTTAATAACACGAATAGAAAAATAGCCTATTTTTTTAATTCTATTAAGAACGAAGATTTTACACTCCGTTTTTCTGAAACTACCAATATAAAATCATTGAGAGAGGTTAATTCTAGTATGAATATGTTAAATAACATGATTCAGAAAGTATATCTTAAAAATGAAGCGCAAGAAAAATACTATCAAGAAATAATTAAACAGGCTAACATTGGCATTCTAACAATGAATAAAAAAGGACATATTCTTTTTGCAAATCCTATGATGGAAAGCCTATTAAATTATAAACCACTAAATCATATAAATCAACTATTACAAATTAACACAGAACTCCACACCCTATTTTCTGAGATTAAACCTTTTGAAAACAAACTTTTTCAATTTGCCAATGAAAGAGAAAAAGTACAATTGAGCATAAAATCTACCTCTATAATTTTAAATAATGAAGAACTATTGCTTGTTGTAGCGCAAGACATTCACAAAGAATTAGATAAAAAAGAAACAGATTCATGGATACGCCTAATAAAAGTGCTAACACATGAAATCATGAATACCATTACACCTATTACGTCTATCTCTGCATCTATTCTTAAATTTTTTAAAGCAGGAGATACTACTATTCCTTTAAGTGACTTAACGGAGAAACAAGTGCAAAGCACAGCAAAAGGGCTAGATGTTATAAAAGAACAAGGCGAAAATTTAATGAATTTTGTACAATCTTACCGTACATTTTTGAATGTTCCAAATCCAGATAAAGAGCCTGTATCTGCATTAAAAATTCTAGATAACGCAAGACTTCTTTTAACAAGCCCCAACAATAATATTACTATTAAAACTATTGTAGAACCAACTGACTTGAAGTTATTTATTGATGAAAAAATGATTAACCAAACCCTAATTAATTTAATAAAAAATGCGATTCAGGCATTGGAGAATAACCCTTCTGGGAATATAAAACTTATAGCAGGAATAGACCCTAACAATAGAAAGTATATACAAGTACGCGACAATGGCTCTGGTATTTCAGAGGAAGTCTTAAATGAAATTTTTGTGCCTTTCTTTACAACCAAAAAAACAGGTTCTGGCATAGGTCTTAGCCTCTCCAAACACATTATGCGTTTACATGGTGGCAGTATTAATGTAGTCTCGAAAAAAGGAAATACTGTATTTACGCTTCTTTTTTAATCCTTTACAATTCTTTAAAAGGATCCCAAAAATGCGTTTCTAAATTTTGGATTTGATTATCTATAACTACAACCCCTTCACTCTCTAATAACTGTTGCATAAGATTGGTGCCATCAAAATGATGTTTGCCAGTTAAAATTCCAGCCTTATTTACTACTCTATGCGCAGGAACATCTTCTTTAAGACTAGAACCGTTCATTGCCCAACCTACCATTCTGGCGCTGCGTGCTGCTCCTAAATGTTTTGCAATAGCACCATAGGAGGTTACCCTCCCTTCGGGGATTAAACGGGCAATCTCATATACCCTTTCAAAAAAATTTTGATTATCTGCCATGCCCTAATTATTTAACAACCTAAAAATGGTAATAACAAATAACATTAGCATTAATCCACTTAGCACATAATTAGAATTCTGAGAAAATTTATTGGTCTTATTTTCTAACTTATTAAAATAAACAGTATACATATATAGTACAGAAAATGTACCTAAGCCCGCAGCTAAAACAAATACAACAATGTCCCATAGTTCAAATTTTATCCAACCAGAAGCATTCCACATTACATTAAGTCCACTATAATAAGGAATGGTTAAAAGGTTTAATGCAGCTAATAAAACGCCTTTAAAAAAACTATTCTTTTTACTTACTTTAATAACCTTAACTTTCTTTTTTTTGTTCTTACGAGCAGCAATAAAAAAAAACACAGCAAAAAATGCAAAAACTACCAAGGCTATCTGCAATAAAATCTCGATTATATTTGGATTATTATGCAGCATCTTAGAAATTAATACTGCCACATATGCTTGTACCATTATTACCGTAGAAACTCCTAAACTAAAAATTATACCATTTAACTTTCCTTTTTCTACACTAGTTTTAGCGGCATTCATATTTAGTAATCCTGGCGGAACTGTTGCCATAAAAGCTGCTGAAAATGTAGCAAAAAAAAGGATTAGTAAATGCCCCATAGAACTCTAGACTACTCTAAATTTAATATAAGTGATTGGTTTTCCTTTTTCAAGATACTGATTTTCGTAGAAAGTCTGTATTTTTAATACTTCTTCTGGGCTTCCTCCATTTTTATACACATCGTGATTGGCATAAAGAACCTCCAAACCTAAACCGTGTAGTAAGCCTAAAGTATACCCATGCATAAATTCGGAATCCGTTTTTAAATTAACCGTTCCGTCTATTTTTAAAATTTGCTTATATTTCTCTAGAAAAACTTTATTAGTCATTCTATGTTTGGTACGCTTATACTTTATCTGAGGATCGGGGAAAGTAATCCATATTTCGGATACCTCATTTGCTTCAAAAATTTTATCTATCAGTTCTATTTGCGTTCGCAGGAAGGCTACGTTAGTTAAGCCCTCTTCCAAAGCTGTTTTAGCACCGCGCCAAAAACGAGCTCCTTTTATATCTATACCAATATAATTTTTGCTTTTGTCTCTTTGGGCTAATCCAACCGTATATTCTCCTTTACCACAACCTAGTTCTAACACAATTGGGTTGGTATTACCAAAATGTTCTGCCCATTTTCCTTTTTTAGAAAAAGTGCCTTCTTCTATTTCTTCTCTAGTTGGTTGAATTACGTTGGAAAATGTTTCGTTTTCCTTAAATCTCTTGAGTTTGTTTTTGCTTCCCACAGAAAGTATTTTTTTTTGCGTGCTGCAAATCTAAGAAAATCAATGATTACCCAATTATAGATTTACATCTATTTCTTCCGTGCTTTTTTCAAGTGTAAACGAAAATTCTGAGCCTAAATCTTCTACACTTTCTATATAGATTTTTTCTCCATGCGCTTCAATAATATGTTTTACAATGGAAAGGCCTAATCCAGAACCTCCTTCTTTTCTACTTCCACTTTTATCCACTCGGTAAAAACGCTCGAACAATCGAGGAATGTTCTGAGCAGCAACCCCTTCTCCATTATCCGTTACCCTAACTATAACTTTGTTCTTAATTAAATTCTCTACACTAACTTCTGTTGTACCATTAACATGCCCATATTTAATAGAGTTTACTAATAGGTTCGTTAATACTTGCTGAATTTTTTCTTCATCTCCAAACACATAAATAGGTTCTGGGTAATCCATATCGAACATTAGTGTAATTTCCTTTTTGCTTGCTTTCATTTCTAAAAGGTCAAAAACGCTTTGAATTAACTCTATTACATTAAACCTAGCTAATTCAAGATTTAAATCTCCTACTTCTAATTTGGTAATAAGATCTAAATCTTTTACTATATAAATTAAACGATCCACTCCTTTTTCGGCTCTCTCCAAATATTTTTTTCTAATTTTTGGATCATCCATGGCACCATCTAACAATGTTAAGATATAACCTTGAACAGTAAATAATGGTGTTTTTAATTCGTGCGATACATTCCCTAAAAAGTCTTTTCTATATTCTTCTCTAATTTTTAAGGTGTCTATCTCTATCTTCTTATCCTGCGCAAATTTCTCAATTTCTGCGGTTAACGTTCGCATGTCTGTAGTAATTGGATCCGATGCCAAAGAAGAAGATTCTAGAAGAGCAACATCATCATATATCTTTTTAATTCTTCGATATATAAATTTTTCTATTCTAACTTGTAAAAGAGCAAAGGAAAAAGAGAATAAAACTAAAATAAATAAAACTAAAACGCTATAATTAACTGCCTCTGTATACCATTGTAGTCCATACAAAATTACTGCAGCAAAAAGTGCAATAATCATGGATGACCTAACTGCAAATCTATAAGACCTTTTTACTTTTATGGCCATTACAATACGAACTTATACCCTACTCCCTTTACGGTTTTAAAATGATCCTCTCCAATTTTCTCTCTTAATTTACGAATATGTACATCTATAGTACGCCCACCAACAACAACCTCATTACCCCAGACTTTATCTAAAATAACTTCTCTTTTAAAAACCTTATTTGGTTTAGATGTTAATAATGCTAATAATTCGAATTCTTTTCTTGGAAGAATTATTTCTTTTCCATCATTAATAATCTTGTACTCTTCTCTATTAATAATAATATTCCCAACCTGTACAATATCTTCCGAAGCTTCATTATCTTCTTTTAGCCTTCTCAATAATGCTTTTACTTTGCTTACTAATACTTTTGGCTTTATAGGCTTTGTAATATAATCATCTGCTCCAGCATCAAAACCTGCTACTTGGGAGTAATCTTCGCCTCTTGCTGTTAAAAAAGTAATAATTGTATTCTCTAATCCAGAGGTTCCTCTAATTATTTCACAAGCCTCAATACCATCCATTTCGGGCATCATAACATCTAATATAATTAAATGAGGTGTCTTTTTTTTAGCCATTGTAACCGCTTCTACCCCATTCTTAGCTGTAAAAACTTGGTACCCTTCTGTGGATAAATTGTAGCTAACAATTTCCAAAATATCTGGCTCGTCATCTACTAAGAGAATCTTAATGTCTTTCTTTTTCATTTGGTTTTCTATTAGGTTATCCGCCAAAAGTAAAGATAATACTATTACGCCTAACGCCGCTTAACATTGATTTAATATAGTAACAATAAAGTAACACTAAAACAATAAATCTTTAACGTGGGGGTAACTCCACTTTTACACCTCCAAGCTTTCTTTGCGCCATAATAGAACAAATTATATATTTTAATGAGAAAATTTTTAACGTGCTTTTTCGTATGTAGCGCAGCGCTAATACAAGCACAAGAAACAGGAAGTATTGTAGGTACTTTAACAGACAAAGAGGTAAACAACGAACCGCTACCTTTTGCTAATGTTTTAATTAAAGGTACTACCAAGGGTGCTACTTCTGATTTTGATGGTTTATACGAAATAGCTAATCTAGAACCAGGAACTTACACTGTTCTCTATAGTTATTTAGGATATGAGACTATAGAAGTTCCTAATATTAATGTTGAAAGTGGCAAAGTAAGTACTATTAATGTATCTATGAGTGCTTCTCAAGGAGTTTCCCTAGATGAAGTTATAGTAATGACTTCAGCAAGAAAAGATTCGGAAGCTGCTTTATTATTAGACCAGAAGAAAGCAATAGAAATTAAAGAAAGTATTGGCGCCCAAGAACTTGCTAAAATAGGCGTTTCTGACGTAGCTACTGCAACCACTAAAATATCGGGTGTTTCGAGCAGTAAAGGTTCTGGAGATATTTTTGTGAGAGGACTAGGTGACCGTTACCTATCTACTACATTAAATAACCTTCCGATACCATCCGATGATGTGGAAAAAAAGAATATTGACTTAGGACTTTTCCCTACTAGATTAATTCAAAATGTAAGTGTAAGTAAAACTTATTCTTCTAAATCGTCTGCTGATCAATCATCAGGAACAATTAACATTACATCCAGAGAATTAAGAGGTTCCGAGGAACTTGCTATCGGAGTATCTGGAGGAGTAAATACAAATGTTACAAAAAATGGTGTGTGGGACAACTTTAAAGTTTCTCCCAACTCAAAAAATACAAGTTTTGGTTTCTATTCTCAAAATTTTAGTACACAACAATTAATTACTAAACAAGGGTGGAATACTAAAAAACAGAATGCTCCTTTAAATCATTCTTTCTCATTAACTGCAGGTAAAAAATTTAAAGAAAAGATTTCTACATTTATTACCGCTTCTCATTCAGAATCTTATGGATATCAACAAGGCGTATTCAAACAATTTGGCGACAATTCTATAAAAGATTCCATTTTAGACGCAACCATTTTTGAAAAAACTATATTAAATACTGGTTTACTTGATATTGTTTATAGAATAAATGATAAACATAAATTGAAATCTAGTACTTTCTTTGTTAATAAATTAAAAGAAGAAGTATTTGAAGGTGGTCGAGATGGCAAAACATTACGAAATGATGAAACAAGTATAGCTGATGGTTTATCTCAATTCATCCGAGATCAAAACACGAAACAAACACGTTTACTTACAACGCAATTAATAGGTACACATCATTTGTCTGATAAAAACAAATTAGAGTGGGCAGGTAGCTACAACCTATTAAACGCTGATGAACCTAATAGAATAAGAAACGAATTAAATATTAGTCCTGATGGGTCATTTGTTCAATTTGGAAGAGTCGGTGGATTTCAACAAAGAAAATCGAATCAAAAAATTGAAGATTTAGAATATAATGGATACATAAAAAATCTTACACATTTAATAAATAAAGAAAACAAATCTTTTAAAATAGAGTTGGGCCTTTTTTATAGAAATAAAACAAGGGATTTTAGCTCCGAATTTGTAGGTGCAGAAGAAACTTCACTAAACGCGGTAAACCCAACATCAATAGACAACATTGGCGCGGTAATTCAACAAGGGGCTTTTGATGCCGGCCTTCTAGAAATCAATTTGCTTGGCACCAATAGAAATGGAGAAAACAAAGACATATACACCGGAGATTTAAATTCTTCCGCAGCCTTTACCGATTTTAATATTGGTATTAATAAATGGAATTTCAATGTAGGTCTTCGCTATCAAAAAGATGAAATAAAAGTTAATTATGATATCGGAAATAGAAACCCCAGAACAGGAAACACCAACAAAGATTACAACAACGTATATCCTAGCCTTAATGTAAAGTATTCGCTTAACGATAAAAATGCACTTCGTTTAGCTGTAAGCCGAACAATTACATTGCCAGAATTTAAAGAAATTGCTCCTTTCGAATACATTTCTCCAACAGGTCAATTATCTACTGGCAACCCCAATTTGGAAGCTTCTTATAATTTAAATTATGACTTAAAATGGGAGTGCTTTCCTTCTAATGGTCAATTAATTTCTTTATCAGCATTTCACAAAAGTATTTCTGACCCAATTAACAGAGTAAGAAAAAGAAGTGCATCTGGTGTATTCTCATATTTTAATTCTGGTGAAGAGGCTAATATTTACGGATTAGAATCTGAAACTAAAATAAATTTAATTAGTCCGAGTGAAAACAATGAAGATGGAACTAAATCTGGATATGAATTAAATCTAGTTTTTAATGCAACTCGTATGTGGCATAAGCAAGATCTAAAAGAAGTTTTCAATGCCGATGGAATTTTAGTTAATAGTTTTAGATATAACAATAATGATGAGATAGGGCTTCAGGGGGCTTCTGATTGGATATTTAATTCCAGTCTAAACTTTACCACAGCTAGTGAAAATCCTTTTTCTGCTTCATTAACGGCCAACTATGCTTCTGATAAAATATATTCTTTAGGCGTTTTAAACGACCAACCAGCGGATCAATTCTATGATGATGCTATTATTGAAAAAGGATTTGTTGTTTTAGATGCTGTTATTAGCAAGAAAATTAACAAACATTGGAGCACTCGTCTTGTTGGTAAAAATCTATTAAATCCAGAAATAACTCAAGAACAAAAAGTAAAAGATATTAACACTAAAGTTGAGAAAAACAGAACTGTCCTTTCTTATACTTCTGGAGCGAGAATTAGCCTAAGTCTAAATTATAGTTTTTAAATTAATCATTAACATAAATACTAAAACCATTTTTAAACATTACATTATGAAAAAGAATCTTTTAAACATTTCGATGCTTATCGTTGTTACGTTTACCATGCTTTTAACTAGCTGTGGCAGCGATGACAATGATCCTGATCCAGTAACAGCAACATGTACGGATAAAATAAAAAACGGTGATGAAACTGGTATAGATTGTGGCGGTTCTTGTACTCCTTGTGAAGAGACCACTTTAACGGGTTCAATTTCTGAAGATCGTACTCTTAATGCTTCTATAGCATACACTCTTACAAAAACTTTTAGTGTAGAACCTGGGGCAACTTTAACTATACCTGCTGGAACTAAAATTATTGCAGACGTTGAATCTGGAGATGAAACAGAAACGTATATAGTTATCCAAAAAGGCGCAAAAATAGATATACAAGGAACCTCAACTAATCCTGTTATTATGGAATCCGCAAATTCAAAAGCTGGTGACTGGGGTGGATTAGTAATTGCTGGTAACGCAACAACCACTAAAGGTGTTGATGCAACTGCTGAAGTAGGTAACATATTGTACGGTGGTACTGTTGATACGGATGATTCTGGTTCAATCAAATATTTAGTAATTAAATATGCTGGTGCTCAGATAAATACTGAATCTCAGTATAATGGTCTTACACTTTATGCCGTAGGATCTGCTACTACTATTGATAATGTTGCTATGTTAGATGGTAAAGACGATGGGGTTGAGTTTTTTGGCGGAACCGTTTCTGCTTCTAACATTTACCTTGAAAACAACCAAGATGATGCTGTCGATTGGACAGAAGGTTGGAATGGTACTATTACGAACACTTATGTACTAAACACTAAAGGTTTCTCTACTGCTGTAGAAGGTGACAAGGCAAATAACAACCCTAAGCTTATTAACTTTACGGCAATTTCTGAAATTGGCGGAACTGCTTTACAATTTAAAGCTACTTCTGGAGCTACAATTACTGGTCTTTCTTTAGCTGGTTTTGATACTACTGTAGACATGAAAGATAATGGCCCTTTGGTTAATGTTCAAATTGATGGCGCTGATGCAGATCCATCGAATCTATACATAGCAACTCCTTCTGTTGATATAGCCTCTTTTGCTTGGGTTAATTCTAGTACAGAAGTAACTACTAGCGTAATTTCTGGATCCATAACTAGCAATTTAACTTTAGATGCAGATATTAAGTATTTTTTAAGTAAAACTTTAAGCGTAGAATCTGGAGCAAAATTAACTATCCCAGCAGGTACTACTATTGTTGCTGATGTTGAATCTGGAGATGAAACAGAAACGTATATAGTTATCCAAAAAGGTGCAAAAATAGATATACAAGGTACTTCTGCTAACCCAGTTATTATGACTTCTACTGGGGAAACTGCAGGTGACTGGGGCGGCTTAGTAATTGCTGGTAACGCAACAACTACTAAAGGTGTTGATGCTACTGCTGAAGTAGGTGATATATTGTACGGTGGTACTGTTGATACGGATGATTCTGGTTCAATCAAATATTTAGTAATTAAATATGCCGGTGCTCAGATAAATACTGAATCTCAATACAATGGTCTTACGCTTTATGCTGTAGGATCTGCAACTACAATAGATTATGTTGCAATGATAGATGGTAAAGATGATGGAGTTGAATTTTTTGGTGGAACGGTTTCTGCTTCTAACCTTTATCTTGAAAACAACCAAGATGATGCTGTCGATTGGACTGAAGGTTGGAATGGTACAGTTACTAATACTTATGTTTCACACACTCTAGCAGCATTCTCAACTGCTGTTGAAGGAGACAAAGTGAACAACAATCCTAAATTGATAAACTTTACCGCAGTATCAACTGTAGGAGGTACGGCTTTACAGTTCAAAGCTACATCTGGAAGCACACTTACCAATATTCATTTATCGGGCTATGCAACTAATGTAGACATGAAAGATAATGGCCCTGTAGCTAACGTAATTGTGGATGGAACTGCCCTTACTACTGCAACTGATGATGTATTTAATGCGACGGCATTAGATATAACTACTTGGACTTGGTTTCAATAAAAATGTATTCCTAAAGGAATAAGAACAAACAGTACAAAAAGCCTCGCAATTGCGAGGTTTTTTTGTTTCACATAGATTACCGTCAAATAAAGGAGAGTTTTTGAAAAAAATCGGTTTCTAAAAGTCAGAAAAAAGAGACTATACTCTATTTTCTGTGTATTTCAACGATCTTTTTGCATTTCATCGATCTTTTTACAATATCCGTGCTCTCTAAAATTAAACAGGAGATAGAATTTATATATTTGTGGTATACTGTTTGTATAACATAACCTATGAAGCACTTTTACCTTATTATTTGCTTTCTTTTTATCTCTCTAAGCTATGGTCAAAATAGTAATGGAGATATTGATGGGTTTAAACTCTATCCAAACCCAGTAACTACAGGAAAAGTATATATAAGTACATCTGCAAATGCTCCAAAACAAATATTCGTTTTTGATGTATTTGGAACGCAAATTTTAAAAACTACCATTTTAGGTAAAGAACTTAATCTAGGAAATTTAGATGCTGGTGTTTATGTTCTACGTGTTTTTGAGAAAAACAATGTTGCTACAAGAAAACTCATAATTAAATAAGAATTTTTTTTATTTTTTATCTCTATTTTAGAGAAATCATCGATGAAAAGCACACACTAATTCATTGACCTACAATTTATTGCGATTCACAACATTTTACCACACCCGCTTACAAAATTCTATATCTTTATAATGTTGACCCCAAATCAATATCCATGAAGAAAATCTACTTTATACTACTTTTTCTGGCTAGCTATACTATATCTGCCCAAGATGCAGTAAACTTACCAGACATACCTAATAGAGAAATTTCTGAATTCAAATTATATCCTAATCCTGTTTTTAATGGTTTAATTTATATTACTACACAAAATAATGAAGAGAAAGACATAATCATTTATGATGTTTTTGGCGAAGTGGTACTTATCGATAGAATTAAAAATAAAAGCTTAGATGTCTCTAAATTAATTTCAGGTGTTTATGTGGTCACCGTAACAGAGAATCAAAAATCTATTAGCAGAAAATTGGTGGTGAAATAGTTCTTCTAAAAATAACCATGTCATTTTACACATTCATTTTAATCTATTATTTACCATATTATTTTGGCTATTTTTGTTACCGTAAATGGTAGACGCTCAAAAAATATTTAAAATTAAAACTAAGGCAGAATTTAATGCTTTAACCCTTCAAATTTTTGAACATCAGTTTAAAACAAACTCGGTGTACAAAGAGTTCTGCCAACACTTAGGCAAAAACCCCTTAAACATTAAGAATACTGACGAAATTCCTTTTATCCCTATAGATTTTTTTAAATCTAAAACGATCCTCTCTAACGCAAAAACAGCAGACATCATTTTTACAAGTAGTGGCACAACAGGATCTGTTACAAGTAAACATTATGTTAGTGATATAAACCTATACGAAGAAAGCTATATAAATGCATTTAGACACTTTTATGGCAAGGAAGAAGACTATTGCGTTTTGGCTTTGTTACCATCTTATTTAGAACGCCAAGGTTCTTCTTTAATCTATATGGTGAATGATTTAATTAACAGGAGTTCTCATCCCGAAAGCGGTTTCTTTTTAAAGGATACAGATACTTTAATAGCAACCTTAAAAAAGTTAGAAGCTGCAAAAACTAAAACACTTTTAATAGGCGTTTCTTTTGCTTTGTTAGATCTAGTAGATGAAACCGAACTGAACCTAAAGAACACTATTGTAATGGAAACTGGCGGTATGAAAGGGAGACGTAAAGAAATGATACGGGAAGAACTACATGATACTCTTAAAAAAGGGTTTGGAGTTTCTAAGATCCACTCTGAGTATGGAATGACAGAACTTCTATCCCAAGCATATTCTAAAGGTAATGGTATATTCCATTGTCCGCCTTGGATGAAAGTACTAACCAGGGATACAGAAGACCCCTTAACCTTACAAGAATATGGAAAAACAGGTGGAATTAATGTAATAGATTTAGCCAATATAAACTCTTGTTCGTTTATAGCAACACAAGACCTTGGTAAAATTTATGAAGATGATAGTTTTGAAATTCTTGGTCGTTTTGACCATTCTGATATTCGTGGTTGTAATTTATTGGTGCTCTAAAATTATTTTTTTAACTGTTTGTACTCTAATACAGGGCCATCACAAGCAGCCCAACTCCCTCTTAAAATATCGCCTTTTACAAAATATAGTTGTTCTTTCTTGTTACTTGTGCAACTGGCTACAAGCCCTTCTCCTTTAGAATAGGTAAGTTCTAAATACTTTTGTTCATTAAGAGTTTCTGTGGTATAGCTCCCTGAGGCTTCTTTTACCTCTCCGTCCCAATTTCTAGATTTTATAAAAGTAGCATCGGAATTAAAAATATAATATTCTTGCCATTCCATATCTGCACCGGTGGTTTCGGAACCTGCAAAACTACCTGTCATTTTTACTAGCTCCCACTTTTGAGAATTAGCATCTAAAGTAGGTATATTCTCTTCCTCCGTATTACTACAAGACACAAACAAAAATGTTACTAAAACCCAATGTAAAACTCTAGTCTTCAATATTTCTCTTTAAAATTAAGATGTATAAATCTATTTTTAGTTGCGTTACTTAAGTAGTAAAAGCTTCTTACTTGTATTCCAGTAAATCTCCGGGTTGGCATTCTAAAACTTCACAAAGAGCTTTTAATGTAGAAAAACGAATCGCTTTTGCTTTTCCATTTTTTAGTATGGAAATATTAGCCATTGTTAACCCAACACGTTCCGATAATTCTGTAACAGACATTTTCCGCTTAGCCAGCATAACATCTAAGTTTACAATTATAGTCATTCTAAACAGTTAATTCATTTTCTTCCATTAAACCATTACCCTCTTTAAACACTTCACCAATAACCAACGCAAAGACCATGAAAAACAAAGAAGTAAAAGACAAATTAAAATTACTATGAATATAAATATGATCATCGCTTACTAAACTACAATAAGAATAACTTGATAAAATAAAAACCCCAAAGAAACACTTCCCCATTTTCTTAAAGGATAGAATATTTGCATTTCGAAACGTTTTTATTTTTTTTACCGATTGTATAACATTTTCAAATTCTTTAGTTGCTAAAAAATAAAATACCAGAATAAAAGAGTATTTTAAGAAATTAAAGAATAAGGCTCCACTTGTAATATTTACTAACAAAAAAGATTTCTTATTATTGGATACTTCAACATCACTTTTTTGGGTAGATACTTCCTGTTTTTTCGCAAAAGTTAAATTATCAAAAATTACCTTATTTTCGATGCCTTTTTCCCTCTTTACTAACTCAAAATTTTTATATACTTCAGGATATGCTTGAAAATGAATAAAAAAACCCATCAAAACAATAAATCCTAACCCATAAAATATTCGCAAAATCCTAGTAAAAACAATTGCTACATTTAGAAGTCTATTTTTCGTCATAATTGCTTACTAATTTTACGCAAAAATAACACAAATTTATTGATATTCGATAAATTATTATTAAATATCGATATTTTTTTGTTGAATTATATGGAAATTTATTTTGCCACTAACACAAAATAATTCTTTTTCCCTCTTTGAAGAAGAACAAACTTATCATTGATTAAATCTACCTTTGTAATAGTATAATCTTCTTTTACCTTTTCTTTATTTACAGAAATAGAATTCTGTTTTAGCTCTCTACGCGCTTCACCATTAGACCCTAAAAATCCTGTTTTAGCTGCTAAAGCTCCTATCATATCTAAACCATCTTCTAATTCGAATACTGAAATATCCGCTTGTGGCACACCTTCAAAAACATCTAAAAACGTCTTTTCATCTAACTTTCTTAAATCCTCTGAAGTAGATTTTCCAAATAAAATAGAGCTAGCTTTTAATGCATTATCTAAATCTTCTTGCGAATGAACCGCAATAGTAATTTCCTCTGCTAACCTTTTTTGCAGCAAACGCATATGTGGTGCTTCTTGGTGTTCTTTTACTAAAGCCTCTATCTCTTCTTTAGGAATAAATGTGAATATTTTTATATACTTCTCCGCATCGTCATCCGAAGTATTTAACCAATACTGGTAAAACTTATAAGGAGAAGTTCTATTTGCATCTAACCAAACATTACCACCTTCGGTCTTTCCAAATTTTGTTCCGTCTGCTTTCGTTATTAAAGGACAGGTAAGTGCATATCCTTTTCCGCCGCCAATTCTTCTAATAAGTTCTGTACCTGTAGTGATATTTCCCCATTGGTCACTACCTCCCATTTGTAGCGTACAGTTATACTCTTTAAAAAGATGTAAAAAATCGTAACCTTGTACCATCTGGTAGGTAAACTCTGTAAAGGACATGCCCTCTTTAGCTTCTGAAGAAAGTCGCTTTTTTACAGAATCTTTGGCCATCATATAATTTACGGTAATATGCTTACCAACATCACGAATGAAATCTAGGAATGAAAAATCTTTCATCCAATCGTAATTATTTACTAGAACTGCAGCATTTTTAGCATCACTCTTAAAGTCTAAAAAACGAGATAATTGTTCTTGTAGCCCGTCTTGATTGTGACGTAAAGTAGCCTCATCTAAAAGGTTACGCTCTGTAGATTTACCAGAAGGATCCCCAATCATACCCGTTGCACCGCCAATTAAAGCATATGGTTTATGGCCTGCTAATTGAAAATGTTTCAACATCATTACCCCAACTAAATGACCAATATGTAGAGAATCTGCCGTTGGATCTATACCTACATACGCAGATTGCATTCCTGATAATAAATGTTCCTCTGTTCCTGGCATTGCATCGTGCAACATTCCACGCCATTTTAACTCTTCTACAAAATTGGTAGCCATTGTTATTTTATTTTCAATAATTAAGATGCAAATATAAAAGGAATTCATTCATTCTCATATCTACTAATGTAATCTTATTATCACTCCCACACTATAAAATAGAGATTTAGAAAAATAATAGCTAAGATTATAGAATGTACCTACGCTTTTGCTACATTTGAAATATGGTTCTTGTTACTGGCGGTACTGGTTTAGTTGGGTCTCATCTTCTTCTGCAATTAGTACAGAAAGATACTCCTATAAAAGCAATTTATAGACAAGGCAGCAACCTGCAACGTGTAGTAACCATCTTTTCCTATTACGTTAATAACCCGCAAGAATTGTTTGATAAGATAAAATGGGTACATGCTGATTTATTAGATGTTCCTGCTCTAGAAATTGCATTTTTGAATGTAGAATATGTATACCACGCCGCAGCATTTATATCTTTTAATCCGAAGGATTACTCCCTATTAAAAAAAATGAATGTAACAGGAACAGCAAACATTGTAAATCTCTGTATTACCAATAGCATTAAGAAATTAGCCTACGTTAGTACTATTGGTACTATTGGCAAAAGTTACCCTAACGAATTAGCAACCGAGGAAAATGAATGGAAAGAAAACCATGTAAATGTTTATGCACTTACCAAATATAAAGCAGAATTAGAAGTTTGGCGAGCATCACAAGAAAATGTGCCTGTAGTAATTATTAATCCTGGTGTAATTGTTGGCCCTGGTTTTTGGGGCAGCGGCAGTGGTGCTTTATTTACCACTGCAAAAAAAGGACACTCTTACTACCCGCCAGGCGGAACTGGTTTTGTATCTGTTGCAGATGTAACCCAAATTCTAATAGGTTTAATGGTTTCTGAAACAGAAAATGAGCGTTTTATTACCGTATCCGACAATTTAAGTTTTAAAGAAATTCTTAGCCTTATTGTACCCAAACTAGGTAAAAAGAGCCCCAAAACGGAGCTTAAATTCTGGCAATTGCAAATTGGCAGATATGGCGATTGGTTATTAAACGTACTCACTAAAAAAGGAAGGCGAATCACTAAAAATTCTATTAACTCTTTAAAGCATAGAGAGTTTTATTCTTCTGAAAAAATTAAAAATACTTTACCTATGGAATTCTCTGACTTAGAAAAAACAATTAACCACTGTTGCTCTATTTTTTTGAAAGAGAATCCTTAATTTTTTTGGGTTTATTTTTATCTTTCAAGGCCTCTTTTTCTGCCTTGTTAACACTATCCTGTAACTTTTTTAAATCGTTTATTACTTTCTTTTCTCTTTTTAATAAAGTGTCTATCTCTGTATATATAGCTTCGTAAACATCTGGCTTAGACGCATAGTATCTATCGCTTAGTACAAACTGTAAACTATCTACGTTGAACTTCTTAAAAACGTAAGTGGTAGGGTCTATTTTATTCTCTTGAAACTTGGTGATATTTGTATTCTTAGCAACATTTACAATAACCATTTCTTTAAGAATTTCTACCATTTTATCTTTAGGAATAAGGTTCTCTGGTTTTTCCACTAATTGCTCATTGCAAGCGAAGAATAAAACAAACATCCCTAAGATTCCGATTTTTCTCATGCCCTATCTATTAAATGTTAGTCTTTTTGCATTACGTTTTTCAGAAAAATTTCCATTCTCATATGCCAAATGACCATTAACAAATGTATGCGTAACTTTAGATGAAAAGGTATTTCCCTCAAAAGGCGACCAACCACATTTATACGCTATATTTTCCTTTGTTACTTTCCATGCATCATTGGTGTTTACAACCACTAAATCAGCAAAAAAGCCTTCTTTAATAAATCCTCGTTTTTCAATCTCAAACAATCTTGCTGGATTATGACACATTTTTTCTGCTATCTTTTCTAGAGAAATAACCCCTTCCTTATACTTTTGTAAAAGTGCGGGTAATGCATGTTGTACTAACGGACCTCCTGAGGGAGCCTTAGTATACACATTATCTTTTTCTTCTAATGTATGCGGAGCATGATCCGTAGCAATTACATCGATACGATCATCTAATAAAGCTTTCCATAACGCTTCTCTATCGGTAGCTTTTTTTACTGCAGGATTCCATTTTATTAAAGTGCCTTTAGTATCATAATCCTCTTCTGAAAACCATAAATGGTGCACACAAACCTCCGCTGTAATTTTTTTCTGTTCTAATGGAATATCGTTTCGGAATAAATCCATTTCCTTAGC
>NZ_JADGES010000142.1 GCF_016744255.1 Maribacter sp. | reverse complement strand
TTCTACCAACCAATTTAGCTGGCGAGAGGGTTCTAAACCCAAAAATAATCGATTCTGTAATAGTTGCATTAGGACTACTTTTTTTTGCCTTGGTTTACTTTTCTATTTTACAACCAAACTTTATTCCATTTCCAAATTGGACAGTAGTCTATGGAAAATGGGTTATACCCAGTATTTTTCTTTTGCGTTTTTTAGGGGATTTTAAATATCTTGGACTTTTTAAAAAAATTAAAAGCACTCCATTTGCCATTAGAGATACCAAATATTTTATTCCTTTGTGTGGCAGTATTGCTTTTTTAGGCTATTTAGTAGCCCTTAAACCATAAGAAAATGAAATATATTATCCTATTAATTACATTAGCAGCAATAGGTTCTATTGTCTATGGCTATACTTTAGATGCTAATGAAACTGCATTATCTCATAGATATATTGGAGGCGGCACAGCTACTCTATTCCTAATTTCTATGCCTTTATTTCTTTACAAAGAGAGTAAAGGAAAAAAAATGAATGATTATATGCTTACGGAAGAAAACGTACGAAAAATGCAAGGAAAAAAACCCAAAAACTCTGACAATCAGTAATTTCCATCATTTTTTATTTAAAAAATAAAGAATTTCTAACCAAAATATTATAAATTTAGGTGTATTAATTTTTAATTTATATTGCAATGACTGGTACAGTAAAATTTTTTAATGGATCCAAAGGATATGGTTTCATAACTAACGATGACACAGGAAAAGATATTTTTGTTCATGCTACAGCATTAAACGGAACGCAATTAAATGAAGGAGACAAAGTAGAGTATGTAGAAGAAGAAGGCCAAAAAGGTATTGTCGCAGGACAAGTGCAAGTTTTATAAACTTTCTTTCTTAATTAACATTAAAAAACCCAGTACTTACTGGGTTTTTTAATGTTAATTTCTTTTTTTAATAAAAAACCGCTTCAATATTTCCGATGCCTCTTCCGCTAACAAACCTCCTTCTATTTTAGTCTTAGGATGCAGTTTGGTTCCTAACACCCCACAACCTCTCTCTGCATCTGTTGCTGCAAAAACAATTTTAGAAATCTGGCTCCAATACAAAGCTCCAGCACACATTTGGCAAGGTTCTAACGTAACGTATAATGTGCAATCTTTTAAATACTTACCCCCAAGAAAATTAGCTGCTGAAGTAATGGCTTGCATTTCGGCATGTGCAGTTACATCATTTAATAGCTCCGTAAGATTATGCGCTCTTGCTATAATTTTATCCTTAATAACAATAATAGCTCCAACAGGAACCTCTCCTTTGTCATAAGCAGCTTCGGCTTCTTGCAACGCTTTTTTCATATAGTAGGTATCATCGTACGGTTCTATCATGGCGTAAATATAAAAAATACTACCCCAATTATAAAAGAGGAAGGTGCTTAAACATAGATTACAATACCCTTAATGTACACACATTCTAATTCTATTTATATAATACTAGGTTTCCCTATACATTTAAAAAACTGTAGCTTTGTATTTCAATAATAACGGGAATGCCTAACACATTACTAAATTCTATAAAATCACCGGATAATCTAAAGGATTTATCCCAAGAGCAATTACCACAAATTGCTCAAGAATTACGAAATTTTATTATTGATATTGTTGCCACAAAAGAAGGTCATTTAGGAGCAAGTCTTGGTGTAATAGAACTAACCATAGCCATACATTATATTTTTAATTGCCCATATGACAATCTTATCTGGGATGTAGGCCACCAAGCGTATGGCCATAAAATACTTACCGGCAGAAAAGATATTTTTGAAACCAACAGGCAACTTAACGGAATAAGTGGTTTTCCTAAGATGGAAGAAAGTATTTACGATGCTTTTGGAACAGGACATAGCTCTACCTCTATTTCTGCTATTTTAGGTATGGCTATAGCAGCAAATCTTAAAGGAGAAACAAATAAAAATCATATAGCAGTTATTGGCGATGCATCTATTGCCAGCGGAATGGCTTTTGAAGGTTTAAACCATGCAGGTGTTACCGATGCTAATATTCTAATTATCTTAAATGATAATGCAATTGGTATAGACCCTAGTGTAGGTGCCTTAAAAAAATATTTAACTAATGTTAAAAAGGGTACCGCAAAGGATGAAAACATTTTTGAATGTTTAAATTTTGACTATACAGGGCCGATAGACGGACATAATTTTAAGGATTTAATTACGGAGTTAACCCGATTACAAAAAATAAAAGGACCTAAATTACTTCATGTAATCACCACAAAAGGCAAAGGGCTACAACAAGCCGAGGAAAACCAGGTAACCTACCATGCCCCAGGGAAATTTAATAAAATAACAGGTAATTTAATCCCAAAAAACGATACACCTCAACCACCAAAGTACCAAGATGTATTTGGACATACTCTTGTAGAACTAGCTCTTAAAAATAAAGACATTGTTGGCATTACACCAGCCATGCCAACAGGTAGCTCTTTAAAATACATGATGGAGCAAATACCAAACCGCGCGTTCGATGTAGGTATTGCAGAACAACACGCAGTAACTATGGCTGCAGGAATGGCAAAGGCTGGACTTATACCATTTTGCAATATATACTCCACCTTTTTACAAAGAGCATACGACCAAGTTATTCATGATGTTGCTTTACAAAATTTACCTGTGATTTTTTGTTTGGATCGCGCGGGACTTGTAGGCCAAGATGGCGCAACACACCATGGAGTTTACGATTTAGCCTATTTAAGATGTATTCCCAATCTCATTCTATTTTCACCAATAAATGAGATAGAGCTTCGCAATATTATGTATACCGCACAATTAGGTTTAAAACAACCTATTGCTATTCGTTATCCTAGAGGAAGAGGAATAAATATTGCTTGGGAAAAGCCGTTTAATAAAATTAACATAGGAAGTTCTTCAGAATTAAAAAAGGGCACAAAAATTGCAGTAATTTCAACTGGCCCAATAGGAAATAAAATGTCCAAAATAATTAATGATTTAGACTATAAAAATGAGGTTGGCCATTACCATATGCCCTTTATAAAACCTTTAGATAAAAATAGACTTCATCAGATATTTACAAATTACAATGCTATTTTAACCCTTGAAGACGGTTGTAAAAATGGAGGATTTGGCAGTGCTATTGCAGAGTTTGCATTGGACAATAGATTTAAAAATAATATTAAAATATTAGGTGTCCCAGATACTTTTATAGAACATGGAACTATAAACGAATTGCATAAAATAGCCAAAATTGATGCCTCATCTATAAAACAAAGCTTAAATGAATTACGCTTATCTTAAACTAATGAAATACCATTTATTTTTTAGCTTTCTCTTCTTATTCATATACAATGGAACTTCGCAAGATTCTCTATCCACTGCTTCAGAGGTAGATACCACTATTGTTAATACCATAGTTATTAGAAAAACCCAAGAAAAAATAAAACACATCCCTAGAAGTGCAAAACTAACTAACCCTTATATATCCTTTAAAAGAACAACACCCTTATCTAAAAAATTTAAGCGCTTTAGGATTCCTTCCTTTTGGATAAAAGAGAATCATTTAGGCGTTAGTTTTAACGAAGCGGCTTTTGTTAACTGGAATGCTGGTGGGAATAATTCTATTACAGGATTAGCCAATTTAAAAGTGGAAAGAAATTATAAATTTAGATACATCCAATGGGATAATTATCTAGAATTAAAATATGGTTTAAACGCACAGGAAGACCGAAAACTCAGAAAATCTGGAGATGAAATTAGGATGAGCTCTACTTTTGGTTATCGTAAAGACACTATAACCAATTGGTATTACTCCGTAAAAGCAAACGTAAGAACGCAATTTTCTAATGGGTACAAATACCCGGACCGAACTACCCCTATATCTAGATTTATGGCTCCAGGGTATTTTTTCTTTGGTGCGGGAAACTCCTATATTACTCCAGATCAAAAATTCAATTTATACACTTCCCCCGTTACCCTAAAAGCAACCTATGTACTAGATCAAAGATTAGCAGATAATGGAGCTTTTGGTGTTAAAAAAGCGATTACGGATGCTAACGGAGAGATTATTACACCTGGAGAAACCGTCTTTGTAGAATTGGGTCTTTTAATAACGAATACTTGGCAGACTAATGTTGCCAAAAATGTTAAAATGAAACATCGCGTATCTCTTTATACGGATTACTTGTCTAGTTTTGGAAATGTAGATGTAGACTGGGAACTAAATTTTCACCTCACCGTAAACAAATATATAAAAGCTAACATAGGAACACATATTATTTATGATGATGATATTTTATTCGATGAAATTAAAGACGCTAATGGATTAGTAATAGATTCAGGAGTACCTAGAATTCAATTTAAACAAATACTAGGTGTTGGTATTTTATATGATTTTTAAAGTATTATAATTGCCTTCCCATTATTTTATTGTGCATATGAACAGCAGCACTATCGGATAGGCTTGCAACATAACAACACGTATTTAATAATATTTTATACGTAGAAATATTGGTACGTTGATAAAACTTAGGTAACGTACTTATCATTAAAGTATCATAATTAGAGGCGATATTTTCTTTCTCATTGATAAGGGCAGACGAATAAACATCTAATATGTCCGAAATAATTTTATAACCCGCTATTTCCTTCCCTATTACCTCTTGAGCCTTGTATACCTTATTTACGCTTAACGTAATAATATCTTTTATCTGTGCTGCATAGGCACTTTTATCTAGTAAAGAAACATGAAACGTACCACTAAGAATTGCCTCTTCATTTGCCACAAAAATGTTTATAGCATCCGTAATTAAAGTATTTATGGCCAATGCCCTTAAATAACTTAAACGATCCTCCTTATATACTAAAGAATTATATTTTTTAGTATTAATACTATTCTTAACTAACTTAATTAAATACTCTAAGGCATAATCTTCAGAGATTAAACCCAGATTAATACCGTCCTCAAAATCTATTATCGTGTAGCAAATATCATCCGCCGCTTCAACTAAAAATGTTAAGGGGTGTCTGGCATAGGAAATATCTTCTCCTGTCCTTGTTTGCACCAACCCCAATTCATCCGCTATATCTAGAAAGGCCTTTTTTTCACTTTGGAAAAATCCAAACTTCTTATCCGCTATTTGTTTGGTTGCCTTTTTAGGAAGAGATTCTTTAGGGTACTTCATAAAGGCCCCAAGAGTACTATAACTAAGACGCAATCCGCCAATTACTCCTTCTCTAGATTCTGTAAGCAGTTTAAATCCATTTGCATTCCCCTCAAAATCAATAATATCTTGGTACTCCTTTTTTGATAAAACCGATTGGTATTTATTTCCTTTACCAGTTTTAAAATATTCTCCTATGGATTTTTCTCCACTATGACCAAATGGAGGATTCCCTATATCATGAGCCAAAGCAGCAGCGGCTACTATAGCACCAAAATCATTAAACTTATACCCATGTATTTTATCTAAATACGGATGTTTCTTTAAAATTTTTTTCCCTGCAATTCTTCCTAGACTACGCCCTACAACAGAAACTTCCAAACTGTGCGTTAGCCTAGTATGTACAAAATCTGTCTTAGATAGTGGAATTACTTGGGTTTTATCTTGTAAACTTCTAAAGGCTGAAGAAAATATAATTCGGTCATAATCTACCTCAAAACCAAGCCTTGTCTCATCTTGTTCCGTACGCAATCGTTTTGCTGTATCTCCTTGGCGTTTTAAAGAAAGTAATTGTTCCCAATTCATAATATCTACTATAAAACCGCAATTTACATTTTAGCCCATTTTAATACTAATAAAAACATATATTAATATACAAACATAAGACAGCTGCTACTTAGGTACTTTTTATAATCTTAAAGATTACTTAATATTAGGATTACTTTAAGTTGCAATAAGAACCCGATTTTTGTCTTCGTCTTAAGACGATTAAGATTTCACGAAATGTATTAGTTTTTGTCGACTATATCTTTTGAAATCTAACGGCTACCTCTGGCCAAGGTAGCTTTTTTATACGTAAATCTTATTTATTCCTTAATACGCTCTTAACATTGTATTAATATTGGTATGTGTTCTTTGTCCCCGACAAAAACTAATACTGAAATGAAAATCAAACCTTTGGCCTTTGGGTTCCTATTTGCTATAGTCTCAGTAGTAAATGCCCAAGATACTAATGCCCCAAAATTCGGAAAAGGACTATTTAATTTAGTTGGCAAAGACAGTACTTGGAGTATGAAAATTGCCACACGTATGCAATTTTTAAGTACCAACACCTGGGATTCACAGGATGGTCTTACAAACCCAGAATCTAATTTCCTTGTTCGTAGAGCTAGATTAAAATTTAACGGTTTTGCCTACTCTCCCAAATTAAAATACAAACTTGAATTAGGCCTTTCTAATAGAGATATTTCAGGTGCTTCTGCTTTTACCAGCAACGCTCCTAGATATATACTAGATGCCGTAGTGATGTGGAATTTTCATGGAAATTTTGAACTTTGGGCAGGACAAACAAAACTCCCTGGAAACATAGAGCG
>NZ_JADGES010000141.1 GCF_016744255.1 Maribacter sp. | reverse complement strand
CTTGATGGATTTATAAATATATCAGAAACTATTTTATATATTTCATTAAACTCAATATCTACTTCATTAGAAAGTTTAAAATAATTTTCTTCTTTTTCTCTAAAAGGTTTAAAAAAGTATTCTTTTAATAAACCAGTAGTTTCATCATTTAAACCAAAGGCATCGGAAGAAAGAAAAAGACCTTCTCCTTTATTTTTATTTCCAACGCGGTGCAATGAAATACTTTCTATTTGAGCAGGGTATAAGTTGATCATACTAAATGGTAGTGTTCAGTTTTAGTTAATGTAGTCTGTATTTTATATAATGATTTAATGTAGGTTGGAGTTAGTTCCAATTTTCATCAAAGTCTAAATCTTCGTAATGGTCTATAGAATCATCAAAATCTATTTCTGATGGGTCTTTGTCCGCTTCAAATTTCTTTTCTGGAGGGGCTTCTGGCAGTTCTCCAAAACTAAAGAGAATATTGGGGTATGCTCTTCCGTCTTCTTTGTCTACAGTGTCGGCCAATTCTATTAAAAAGGTCCACATACTTAAAAAGTCGTAAACATAAATAAGTTTAGTAGTGTTTGTTGAAAGAATATCCTCCACAAAAGTTTCGTTCATTAAGCGAACGTCAGAGCCACTTTCGCTTAAATCGAAAAGTGCAATTTCCTCCTCTTGATTCCATTCTTCGTCGCAGGTGTAAAAAGAAGCCATTTCGTTACCTAAAAACCCAAAAGCTTGGGTTATGGCATTATGAAAGTCTTCAAGAGACACATGAGATTCTATTTCTAAATCTCTAAAAATATCTTCGGAGGCATCCAGAATTACTCTTACCTTATAAATCATCAGTTACAATTTGTGAATAGGCAAAGTTACAATAATTACTTATTATTTAGAGAATCTATGTAAAGTAAAGGTCATGGCTCCTAAAAGTAAAAACGCAACAATCTGATGGGCAATACCTAACCATAATGGAACCGCCAATAGTAGCGTAAAAACTCCTAAAACAAATTGTAAAAGGACTAAAAATATTAAAGATTGAATTCCTTTTTTTTGGGGCACTGTCGTTTTTATTGTTCTAGATTTAATACCGATAAATATTATTATAGCAACTACAATATACGCAAGATACCTGTGTATAAATTGAACACCGCTTTTTCCTTCAGTAAAATTTTTAAGCAATGGTTGTTGTTCTATATAAACAGTTTCATGTATTAATTTTCCATCACTCATAAAAGGCCAGAAGTTGTGAATAAAACCAGCGTCTAACCCAGCAACAAAAGCTCCCCAAATTATCTGAATTACTAATAGGAGCAGAGCAATTTGTAATATTTTTTTTAGATGTGGTGCCGCAGGTTTTTTCTCTGGGTAGATTAAATCTAAAGCAATCCAAAGACTATAGGCACATGTAATGAAAGCAGTAATTAAGTGGGCGGCTAATCTAAAATGAGAAACATCTGGTCTGTTTACTAAGCCACTTTTAACCATGTACCAACCTAAAAAACCTTGAAAAGCTCCCATTCCTAATAAGATGAGACATTTTTTTAAGGTTGATTTTGTTAATTTTTTTCGAATTAAAAAATAAATAAAAGGTAGGATAAACACAATCCCTATAAATCTTCCGATAAAACGATGGAGCCACTCCCAAAAAAAGATAGATTTAAATTCGTCAATACTAAAATGAGAATTAAGCTTTTGGTATTCCGGGAATTGTTTGTATAAATCAAAAGCCTCTTGCCATTCTTCAGCATTTAATGGAGGTAATGTGCCAGAAATAAGTTTGTAGTTAGATATAGAAAGACCAGAATGTGTAAGTCTTGTAATTCCTCCAACTAAAACCATAATAAATATTAAGATACAGCCAGTAAATAGCCAGTAAATTACCGATTTATTTTCTTTCATAGAAGCCTTCCTTTTTATTAGGGTAAATGATGTGTAAAATTACCACTCTTTGCTTAAATAAAAAACAGATTTTGTTTAAGATATGTGGAGATTCTATTATAAACAAAAAGGGAGAACACATGTGTGTTCTCCCTTTCTTATAAGTATAAGTTTTATTAATTATTTTACTACAATAAACTCAGAACGTCTGTTAGCTTGATGTTTATCTTTTGTGCAAGGAACAGCATTGCTACATTCGTTAGTAAGTTTTGTTTCGCCAAATCCTTTATGCGATATTCTTTCTTCTGAGATTCCTTCCGATACAAGGTATGCAGCGGTTGCTTTAGCTCTTCGAACAGAAAGCTCTTTGTTATACGAGTCGTTGCCACGCGAATCTGTATGCGAACGCACTTGTACATGTACTTCTGGATATTCTCTAAGATACGCAAGTACTTTTTTTATACTTGCTTTAGCTTCTTTTCTTGTTAAAGATTTATCAAAATTAAAGTAAATAGGTTCAATGCCTAAATACTTGACAAGGTTAGTTTCGATAGGAGCTGCTTTTCTAGTTTTTTCTAGAGAAAGTTCCATATCTGTAATGTCTTTAGCGGCTACGGTAGCAAACATTTTATTTCTTTGATTGTATTCTTTTTTAGAAGCTACTAATTTGTAATCTCCTTTAGCGCAGTCTCCTTCTAAAGCAAAAGCACCATCTGTATTTGTAATTCCTTTAGCTACAACCTTATTAGCGCTATTGTAAATCATAATTTCTGCATTCGCTAAAAGCGCACCTGTTTCTTGGTCTTTTATTACTCCTGCAATTTTTGCATGGCAAGTTAGGTCTAAGGCTTTATTTTCTGTAAAACTGTAAATATCATCATCACCCTTACCACCATCTCGGTTAGAGGCAAAAAAGCCTTTTTTTGTTTCTTCATTTAAAATAAAAGAGAAATCATCTTCTTCACTATTAATAGGTCTTCCAATATTTTCAATAGTAGGTCTATAGGTGTTTTCTAAATTGGTTACAAAAACATCTAATCCGCCTAAACCTGGGTGGCCATCCGAAGAGAAATATAGTTTGTTTTCGCTAGTAATAAAAGGAAAAGTTTCTCTACTTTCTGTGTTAATATTTTCTCCTAGATTTATAGGGGAACCAAATGATCCATCTGCATTTATGTCTACGGTAAAAATGTCAGATTCTCCCATAGTTCCTGGCATATCCGAGGCGAAATAAAGTTTTGTTTCGTCCTTGTTTAGGGTAGGGTGGGCTACAGAGTAGTTGTCTCCGTTAAAAGGTAGCTCTTGGATGTTTGTCCATTTTCCTTCTGCTAAAGTTGCTTTGTAAATTTTTAATCTACTAACCCCATTTTCATCTCTAGAAAATTTTCCATTTTCGGAATTATTTCTAGTGAAATAAACGGTAGCTCCGTCTTTAGTAAACGCAGTTGAAGATTCGTGTGTTTTTTTGTTCAATGCTTTGGAAAGCTTAGAAGAAGTAACGAAATCTCCTTGTTCATTGGCCGTAGCCTTATAAAGGTTTAAAAAGGGTTTGTTATTCCATGCATGAAGTTTACGAGATGTTAAACCACTATCTCTAGCACTAGAAAAAACTAACATTTCGTTGGTAACTGATGGAGCAAAGTCCGATTCTTTAGAATTAATAGCTAGATTTTTAATGTCATACCTACTAGAGTTGGCCTCAATATTATCTAAATATTCTAGGTTATTTCCAAATTTAATAGCTCTTTGGTCATTAGATTTAGTAGTTTTAAATTTTTGCATCCAAACATCTGACTCCGTATATTTTTCTAAGGATTTTAAAGTTTGTGCATAACGGTACATAAATTCGGGATCAATAGAAGTGTTTTCCAATTGAAACAATTGTTCGTACCATTTGGTAGCCTCTTGGTAATTCGCATTTAAGTAATTGGCGTTTCCTAAATTTTTAAAAATCTCTTCTTTAGAGTATCCGTCCTTTACCAGTTTTTTATACGAGTTAATCGCAGGAGCATAAGCATAATCAGTATAGTTTTGATTGGCTTTATTTATTTTGTTTTCTTGGGCATTAACCATAGCGGTCATTGTAGCTAATCCAAGGAATATGTATTTTATTTTTTTCATTTTGGTAGCTGTTAAAAGAATCTTGGGGTTAATACTTTTTTGTATTTGCTTCTAAGTTCATAACGTAACATTATTTCAAAAGAACCATCGTTAAAGGCAGTACTACCTAATTCTGTGGTTTCTTTGTCATATGCTAAACCAACCATAAATTGGTCTGAAAGTTGAAACCCAACTAAAGCACTTACTGCAGCATCCCATCTGTAAGCGACTCCTAAAGTAAATTTGTCATGCAACATAAAGTTGGCAGAAAGGTCTACTTGTAAAGGCGCTCCTTGTACTGCTTTAAAAAGAGCGGTAGGTTTAAATTTTAAATCAGGATTAAGCTTAAACACATAACCTGTGATAAGATATAAGTTAATTTGTTCTTGTGCTACTCCAGTAGAGGAGGAAGACCCAGAGTTGTCAAAATGTTCTGTTTTTAAGAAATTAGGAACAGATAGCCCGGCATAGAATTTATCGGTATGGTAATAAATACCAGCTCCAAAATTAGGAGAGAATTTTTTGTCTATATCCTGGTAGCCTGTTGGGCTAATAGAAGGGTCATAATTTTTTAATTTATTAAAATCGATATTTAATAAGTGTCCACCAGCCTTTAAACCAAACGATAATTTACCAGTGTCTGATGTGGGAATAGTATAGGAGAAAACTCCATCAAAATATGTGTCTTGGTTTGTGCCGTTACCAATTTCATCATTCACAATAGACAATCCTATACCTACTCTTTTAGATACGGGAGTATTAAAGTTTAATGTCTGTGTCGTTGGCGCACCATCTAAACCTACCCATTGAGAACGGTGCAGTCCAGTAATACTAAATACCCCACGAGAACCTGCGTAGGCAGGGTTCACGGACATGGTATTGTACATATATTGTGTGTACTGCGCATCTTGTTGAGCAATTAACCCTCCAATAGTGGTTAAGGTTAGCAGTAAGGTTATATATATTCTTTTCATAATTTTTTATACTTTATGGTAGTGTTTTGTTAGCTTTTATTATCTGTTAATATATAGGTAGCCAGCTTTCTTTTTAGCTTGATCAAGGTTCATGTAATTTACCACGTAGTAGTAAATACCTACAGGTAGCTTTTCATTTTGCTGAATGGTAGCTCTTCCGTTAGAAATTCCTCGGAAACCATTGCTATCATTATAGCCTTGGGTTTCAAAAACTAATACGCCCCATCTATTATATATTCTTACTGTATTATCTGGGTATGCTTCAATGTTTGTTATTTTAAACACTCCATTTGTAATATTTGGATCTACAAGATCATTCTCAAATATAATGTCACAAAAAGTACCTTTAGGAACTGTGCCGCCAATATGATTACATGAATCTAGAGGGTTTGTACCATCTGTAATTTCTTGACCATCAATAATAGAATCGCCATCTGAGTCTGGATTATTAGAGTCTGTTCCTAATATACTTTCTTCAGAATTTGTTAGACCATCATTATCACAATCACTTGTTTCATTTGAAGATCCGCCATTTGAATCACAATCTTCTAATGGTTCTGTTCCATCTAAAACTTCTTGACCATCTTGAATACCATCTCCATCTGTATCAGGGTTATTAGGGTCTGTTCCTAAAGCTATTTCTTCAGAATCGGATAATCCGTCACCATCGCTATCTATACTTATTAGAACAATACCAGTTCCCCTATTTCCTGCTAAGTCTATAGCTGAAATATTTAATTGATCATTGTGAGTTAAAGAAGGAAAGGTTCCGCTTTGAGGAATTAATGTGTCCGTATTCAAGCTCCAATTGCCTTCAGCGTTTGTTGTTACTGTGTATGTCACGTCAGGTGTATTGTCTCCGTTAGTGTCTATTTCAATTGTTAAAACTTCATTAGGGCTGCCTTGACCAGTAAGTACAGGAGCTATTGCAGTTGCAGAAAAACTATCTACTATAGGAATATTATTGTCCAAAGTTATTGTCTCTTCGTCATTGACTGAGTTTTCAGCTAAATCAGTAACACTAGCAGTAATGGTAAGTAGACCAGAGGTTAACTGGGACAAGTCGGTATTTAATGTCCAAGAACCATCAGGGTTTACAGTGGTTTCAGCATTTATGGTATTAGTTCCATCAAAAATATCAACAGAAACTGTCTGCCCAGGTTCAACACCTGTTGTAATACCAGATAAGGTTACATTGTTAATTTCTGTACTATTGATAAGTCCATCCTCCTCAATTGGAGTGGAGATTTCAATTGTTGCAATTACATCATATTCAATAGGCAGAGTAGCTTGAGTTGCAGGATTTCCAGCAGCATCACTAACATCAGCCGTAATAGTTTCATTAGCACCTAAGGCCTGTGCATCTATGGCAGGTACATCTAGAGTCCAGATACCACTAGCAACAGTTGCATTATAGGTATTTCCATTAAGAACAACGGAAACCACTTGTCCGTCTTCAGCATCAGTAGTTCCTGAAATAGTAACAGGACTATTGTCTTCTACAGCGTTTATGATATTATCAGTTGCAACAGGATTAATAGTAAGTGTTGGCGGAGTAGCATCATATTCAATAGGCAGAGTAGCTTGAGTTGCAGGATTTCCAGCAGCATCACTAACATCA
>NZ_JADGES010000140.1 GCF_016744255.1 Maribacter sp. | reverse complement strand
TTTAAACTTAGGGTAAAATTCTTGTTCTTTAGAAACAGGAATTACGGAGACTTCTGAAGCATTATTGTCGTAATTATAAATTTGAATATGCCCATTAAAGGCTGTAATTTTCTCTCTAATCTTATGCTTAAGTCCTACTCCAGTTGCAATAGCAATTAGCATCATTATAACGCCAAGCGCAATTGCTGCTATTGCAATTTTTATTATTGGTGCAGATATACTAATTTTATGCTCCTTACCTTTAATAAGTCGTTTAGCTATAAAGTATTCTAAATTCAAATTATGATGTTTTTACCTAGTATCAAAAGTACATTTTTATTATGGTTTTTTGTATTGATAGCATGCGGAAACCAAGGAAAGAAGTCAAATTCTACTAAAGAAAATAGAGATTTAGCTACACAAAACCCTAAGAAAAGTACGTTAATTATTGCTGCTAATCGTATTCCTGACTACCTTCCTTTGTTAAAAGGCAAAAAAGTAGGTATTGTTGCTAACCAAACGAGTGTTATTTTTAAAAACAATACGAACGACTATACGCATTTGGTAGATTCACTCATAAGCCATGCAATTCAAATAAAAACTGTTTTCTCTCCAGAACATGGTTTTCGTGGTAAGGCAGATGCTGGCGAAAAAGTTAAAGATGGTATAGATACTAAAACCGGTTTACCTATAATATCGCTCTATGGAAAAAACAAAAAACCATCTAAAGAACAAATACAAGGGTTAGATATTTTAGTCTTTGATATTCAAGATGTTGGCGTTCGTTTTTACACTTATATCGCCACACTGCAATTGGTTATGGAAGCTTGTGCAGAAAACAACATTCCTATCCTAGTTCTAGACCGCCCCAACCCTAATGCGCATTATATTGATGGTCCTACTATGGAAGCAAAGCATACTAATTTTTTAGGTATGACAGAAATTCCACTGGTGTACGGAATGACTATCGGTGAGTATGCACAAATGATTAATACAGAAGGTTGGCTTGCTAATAGCGTAAAAGTAGACTTAACGGTAATTCCCTTAAAAAACTGGACACATACTAGCACGTATAATTTACCCATACGTCCTTCACCGAATTTACCAAATGCTACAGCAATAGCTTTGTACCCTAGTCTTGGTTTATTTGAAGGAACCAATATTAATGCTGGTAGAGGAACAGAATTTCAATTTCAACGATATGGTGCTTCTTTTTTAGATAGTACACAGTATAGTTTTAAATTTTGGCCTAGACCAAATTTTGGCTCCAAAACCCCGAAAGAAAATGGTAAAAAATGTTATGGCAAAGATTTATCTAGCATTAAAACCATGAATGAGGTTACTTTAAAATGGCTCATTGATGCCTATAATAATGCCTACGACCAAAAAGATGTTTTCTTAAAAAATGGATTTACGAAACATGCTGGTACGGAAAAACTACAACAAGAAATAGAAGCTAAAAAAACAGAGGAAAAAATAAAAGAAACTTGGAAACCAGCAATAGAAAAGTTTAAAAAAATTAGAAAAAAATATCTTCTATATGTTTAAATCTTTATCCGCTTCTTCATTTCTTCTACAATATTAAATGCAGCAGGGCAAATAAATACGTTTTTCATTGTTATATTACTTATTTGTTGAAATTTTTTACGGTCTGTATGCGGAAATTCTCTGCATGCCTTTGGTCTTACATCATAAATAGAACAGTAATTATCCGCTCCTAAAAAAGCACACGGTACTTGTTGTAACACATAATCGTTTTCCTCATCTACTCGTAAATAAAGATCTATAAACTTTTGGGGTTTTTGTCTAAAGTGTTTTGCTATACGCTCTACATCTGCGTTTGTAAATAAAGGACCTGTGGTTTTACAACAATTAGCACACTCTAAACAGTCTGTTTTTTTAAATTCTTCTTCATGTAACTCTTGCATTACATAATCTAATTTCTTAGGCGGCTTCTTTTTTAGTTTAGTGAAAAACTTCTTATTTTCCGTTTGTTTTTCGGCTGCTTTTTTACCTAACTCCTTAAGAATATTCTCCATTATTTTAGTAAGCTTAAAGCGGTTTCGTATAAATCTCTACTCCAACCCTCAGAAGCTTTAGAAATTTCAGCGCCTAATACAGCTTGCTTTTCTATTATTTTTTTTCCGACTTCCGAATTATAAAAAGTCTTCCATTTTTCTTTTTGCGCAGCATTCATTTTAGACCTATCGGCAAGTAATTGTTTTCCTGCTCCACTATTATAAAAAACAACCATTTTAGTAATATCTGCCTTTGTAAAATTAGATTGATAAATAGGAACCAATAATGCTTTCATCTCCTTTACTGCCCTCGTTTTATTCTCTTTTAAAAATCGCCATTCTTGCGTGTTTTTATCTGTCTCTGGGTATCTTCCTTGCAACATTTTTAACAACTCCTCGTAGGCATAATTATACTGACCCATAGCCTCATTAGCATCTAAATAATCGGACACCAATGCTTTATGGTTACTATCTTGTGCATAATTAAAAACAGGAATACTTAAAACAAATAATAGAATAAACTTCAACTGTTGCATGGGTTTCTTTTTAAAATGCATAAAAAATCTCACTTTTGCTGCAAAGTACAAATATAATGGATAATGATATTTACGGAGAGGCTCTTTTAGAGTATCAAAACGGGAATTACACAGAGGATATTACCACCTTCTTGTCTTTAGATGAAGAAGACACTCTTCCTTTGCCTTATTTGTTTCGTAATTTCAAAGACATGCCTTTATTAGAAAAGCATGCCTTGCAGTTATCAAAGGGTGCCGTTTTAGATATTGGCTGCGGTGCTGGTAGCCACAGCCTAATTTTACAAAAAAGTCAACTTAACATCTCCTCGGTAACCGCTATAGATTTCTCTGCTGGTGCAATTGAAACCTGTAAACTTAGAGGCGTAAAAAATGCTATACACACTGATTTATACGATTTTAAAGAGCCAAAATTTGACACCCTTCTTTTGCTAATGAACGGTATTGGTATTGCAGGAAAAGTTCATCAATTAGATTTTTTCTTTACCCATTTAAAATCGTTACTAAAACCTAACGGACAAATCCTATTAGATTCTAGCGATATAATTTACATGTATGAAAATGATAATGAAGACGGTGGTTACTGGATTCCCGATTCTATAGATTATTATGGAGAGGTAAATTTTCACATGGAATATAAAGGTAAAAAAAGCAAAACCTTCCCTTGGTTATATTTAGATTATAACTCCTTACAAAGAGCAGCGATGTTCAATAATCTAAATTGCGAATTGGTTTTTGAAGGGGAACATTACGAATTCTTAGCACGTTTAACGCTTTCTATATAATAGTAAGCATAGGTTCTTCGTTTTATAAAAAATATTTATCTTTAGAATATGAAAAAAATGCGCTTTTTAAGTATAATACTGGTATTAGGATTGGTTTTTGCGTGTTCTAAAAAATCTACAGATGAAGATGACTCTACAACCAAAATTGTAAATAAAGCTGGGAATTTAAAAAGTTCTGGAGAATCTGCTAATGATATTTTATCGAATGCTAATTTTGATAAAATGTTAATAGAAATTGCTTACATCAAAGGTTTTAAGCCTAGTGATGGTACTATAGATTCTTTTACCGCATATTTAAAAAAATACTCTTTAAAAGAAAATATAGAAATCAATTATAAAGAATTAAGCTCCCCAAATAAAGAAACCCTTACTCTGAATGATATAGATAAAATAGAGCAAGAAAATCGTACTGCATATAATGATGGAACAACCTTGGCATTTTACATCTATTTTACAGATGCCCCATCAGATGAAGATGTAGAAGAAGAAGATTTAGTAACCCTTGGAGCTGTATACAGAAACACTTCCATGGTTATCTATGAAAAGACTATACAAAAATTAGCTGCTCAAAGTTTTTCTATTACGACAGAGGATATTGAAACTCCTACGCTAAACCATGAATTTGGTCATTTATTAGGGTTAGTAAATTTAGGTTTTGAGGCGGAACCAGATAGCCCCTTAAAAACTTCCATGGTTAATCCGCATGAAGATAGCTCTTCTGCTAATCACTGTACTACCGTTGGTTGTTTAATGCGTGCCGAGCTATTGTTTAGCCCATCTAATAAAGCAAAAAATAGTTCTTTAGATAGTAACATTAAAGCGAGTTGTAAATTAAATGCAATGACTGTGTTGAATATGCTTAAAAACAAAAGTGCTAAATCCGCTGTAAGTACCATTGATTTAGGAGCAGAATGCGTTTTAGATTTAAAAGCTAACGGTGGTAGATAGGTTGATGGCTAGAAAGAACAAACATTTTTGAACCAGAAACATCAGTAAAATGGTTTTTTAAAAAAAAGGCTAAAAAAGCTAACCGCTAACAAAAAATAGCCAATATTTAAACTTCTTAAGGAATATTTAAATATTTATGAGTTTGTAAAGAAACCTTCCACTTTGGGTTTGCCATTACATAATCCACAATAAGTGGCACTACTTTATCTTTTACACTCCATTCTGGTTGTAAATAAAGAATACAATCTTTATTGGTAAGAGCAGCTTGTTCTTCTGCAAAAATTAAATCGTGTTTATTAAAAACTATAATCTTTAACTCATGTGCCTTATCATAAACTTCGCCAAAGGGTAATTTATTCTTTTTAGGAGATAAACATATCCAATCCCAATCTCCCGATAATGTATAAGCTCCTGAAGTTTCTATATGCGTTTTTAAATTATTTGCTTTTAACGCTTTCGTAAGTGGCCCCATATCCCAAGTTAAAGGCTCTCCTCCTGTTACTACAATAGTATCTGAATATTTGGCAGCCTTCTCTGCAATTCCCTTTATTTCTGTTGGCGGATGTGTTTCTGCATTCCAGCTTTCTTTAACATCGCACCAATGGCAACCCACATCACAGCCACCAACTCTTATAAAATACGCAGCTGTACCTTTATAAAAACCTTCGCCTTGAATGGTATAAAATTCTTCCATCAACGGAAGCATCTCTCCTTTATCTACTAGTGCTAACACATCTTCATTTACCATCTTGCAAAGATACATTTAAGTTCTTAGATAATTATTCTCACCAGTAGGTTAAATGGTATAATTCCTTTTAATAACTCGTGGATAAACCCGTAGGGACTTTACTCTATTCAAAGGAGTAATCTATCGTATTAGTTGTTTAACAAAATTTAACAACCCAATAAATTCCTATATACCAGAAGCTAGAGAAAAAAAGTGGTTAAAACTGCTAATTTGGGAGCGTGCAGGCTTTACAATTGCCTAAAAATCCCCTATTTTTATCAAAAATATATTTCATGGCTACCAAAGATGAATTCTTTGCACATATAGAAAAAGGATATACTACTAAAGGAGATTTTATAACTATGGGTGCTGCCATGTTAGAGAACGAAGCTATTACCAATGCTTTAGTTAAAATTCCTTTAAAAACTTTAAACAGACATGGTTTAATTTCTGGAGCTACAGGTACAGGTAAAACTAAAACGTTACAAGTGCTTGCAGAAAACCTATCTGAAAAAGGCATCCCTGTTATGTTGATGGATTTAAAAGGAGATTTAAGCGGTCTTGCACAACCAAGTCCTGGGCATGATAAAATTGATGAACGCCATAAAAAAATAGGGATTCCTTTTGAAGCCAAAGGGTTCCCTGTAGAAATACTATCCTTATCCGAGCAAGATGGTGTAAAACTTAGAGCTACTGTATCTGAATTTGGTCCTATCTTACTTTCTAGAATATTAGATTTATCAGAAACGCAAGAAGGTATTGTCTCTGTAGTTTTTAAATATTGCGATGACAACAAACTGCCTCTACTAGATCTTAAAGATTTTAAAAAGGTATTACAATACGCTACTGGAAGCGGAAAAGCAGAATTCACCAAAGAATACGGCAGAATATCTACCAGCTCTACAGGTACTATTCTTAGAAAGATTATAGAACTAGAACAACAAGGTGCCGATTTATTTTTTGGGGAAAAATCTTTTGATGTAGAAGATTTAACTAGGATTGATGAAAACGGAAAAGGGTATATAAACATCCTTCGTTTAACAGATATTCAAGATAAACCCAAGCTTTTCTCAACATTTATGTTAAGCCTATTAGCCGAAATTTATTCTACCTTCCCAGAACAAGGAGATAGTGACCGTCCAGAATTAATACTATTTATTGATGAGGCTCACTTAATTTTTAAAGAAGCCTCTAAGGCACTACTAGATCAAATAGAAAGTATTGTAAAACTAATTCGTTCTAAAGGAATAGGGCTATATTTTGTAACCCAAAACCCTACCGATGTTCCTAATGAAGTTTTAGCGCAATTGGGTCTTAAAGTACAACATGCGCTACGTGCATTTACTGCCAGAGATAGAAAAGCAATAAAACTTACAGCAGAGAATTATCCAGAATCTGAGTATTATGACACTAAGGAAGTTCTAACATCTTTAGGAATCGGAGAAGCTTTAATATCTGCATTAGATGAAAAAGGAAGACCTACTCCGCTTGCTGCTACACTTTTAAAAGCTCCAATGAGTAGAATGGATATTCTGACAGCCAAAGAGCTTAAAGCCGTTATTAGCAGTTCTTCATTAGTTAAAAAATACGATGAGGATATTGACCGCGAAAGTGCTTATGAAATTCTAAATGAAAAAATAGAAAAGGCAGAAAAAGAAGCAGAAAAAGAAAAGAATAAACCCAGAAGCA
>NZ_JADGES010000030.1 GCF_016744255.1 Maribacter sp. | reverse complement strand
TGGTAGAATTTATTTTGGTAAAGATTCCAATGCGCAACCAAATCTAATAAGATATATTGATGAGATTGATGGATTTGTTCCCTGGACATGGTTACCCTCACAGGATGTAGGTCATACAGATTCAGCCATGAAAGAGTTTTTTGAAATTATGGGAAAGGATGCTGCTTTTGAAACACCTAAACCAAGTTCACTTATTAAACATTTAATGCAAATTGTTTTGAAAAAAAATGATATTGTATTGGATTTTTTTAGTGGAACATCGACTACTGCCACAGCATTAATGGACTTAAATTTTGAAAATAAGACTAGTAATAAGTTTTTAAATGTTCAATTGGACCAAATGATTGATGATAGTCCAAGGTTTAATACCATAGCTGATATTTCTAAAGAACGTATTCGTAGAACAGGAGAAAAAGTACAAGAAAAAATACAAGAAAAAATTAAAAAATTTAAATCTGAAGTTAAAAGATTGCAAGGTGAATTACCAACAGATGAAACCAAATCTAAAATTGAACAACTTAAATCTAAAATTGAACAACTTAAAAATCAAGATTTGGGCTTCAAAGTTTTAAAACTTTCAGATAGTAACTTCAAGCAATGGCAACAAATAACAGGCAAAGACTCAAAAGCATTAGAAGAACAGATGAAGTTATTTATTGACCCAGTAGCAAAAAATGCCACTACAGAAAATATGGTTTATGAATTATTGCTAAAAAGTGGTAAGGACCTCAATAGCCAAATAGAAGAAAAAGATGGATTTTATTCCATAAACAAAAACGAATTAGTGTTTTTATTGGAACAAGTCAATCAAAAAATCATTGATACAATTATTGCGAGCAAACCTAAAAAAATAATTGCTTTAGACAAACTCTTCAAAGGTAATGACCAATTAAAAACCAACGCTGTATTGCAAATGAAAGATTCAGGTATAGAGTTTAAAACGATATAATATGAAATTAGCGTTTGATTCTAATCTACAATATCAGCAAGATGCTATAAAGTCTATAACAGATTTGTTTGAAGGTCAGCCAATGGAAGATTCTATTATGGAATTTAACCTAAAAGAAGAAGGTACATTAGACTTAATAAATAGTGTAAGTAATAATTTGATTTTGTCTGAAGACCAAATCTTATCCAATCTTCAATCCATTCAAATTGCAAATGAAATAGAGCAATCAACTAACTTAGATGGAATGCATTTTTCTGTTGAAATGGAAACAGGAACAGGAAAAACTTACGTGTATTTGCGAAGCATTTATGAACTAAACAAATTATATGGTTTTAAAAAATTCGTAATTGTAGTGCCTTCTGTAGCAATTCGTGAAGGAGTTTTGAAAAATTTGGAAATAACACACGAGCACTTTCAAAATTTATATGACAATATCCCAGTTAATTTTCAAGTATACGATAGTTCTAAAGTTTCAACTTTAAGAGGTTTTGCTACTACTAATAATATTGAAGTTTTAGTTATTAATATTGATTCTTTTGCCAAAGACCAAAACATAATTAATCAACCGCATTATAGAGCAAACGGGAGAAAACCAATAGAATTTATACAGACTGTAAATCCAATAGTTATTGTGGATGAACCACAAAATATGGAAACAGAAAAACGTATTTCTGCAATTGAAAATTTAAAAGCACTTTGTACGCTTCGTTATTCAGCAACTCATAGAAGTCAATATAATTTAACTTATAGTTTAAATCCAGTAAAAGCTTACGATTTAGGTTTGGTAAAACAAATTGAAGTAGATTCAATAGTAGAAGAAAATGCATTTAATGATGCTTTTGTACAAGTAGATTCAATTAAAGCCACTAAAACGAAAATTACCGCTAAAGTTTCAATTAATATTAACGACAAAGGCGGAGTTAAAAAGAAATCTGTTTCTGTAAAAGTTGGAGACGATTTATATAAACTTTCTAACGAAAGAGAGATTTATGCAGATGGCTATATCATTGAAGAAATAGACGCTACAAATAATTGCATTTCTATTTCTAATGGAAATTTATTGTACAAAGGTGATAGCCAAGGGGGATTGAATGATGAAGTAATGAAATTTCAAATCCGTAAAACAATTGAGGAACATTTGAAAAAGGAAAAACGCCTAAATAAATTAGGAATTAAAGTGCTTTCCTTATTCTTTATTGATAAAGTTGCTAATTACCGACATTACGATTCAGCAGGAATTCAGAACAAAGGTAAATTCGCTGAGTGGTTTGAAGAGATTTATAAAGAATATATTTCTAAACCTGCATTCAAAGAATTAGATAGGTTTTCAGTTGAGGAAACACATAACGGTTATTTTTCGCAAGACAAGAAAGGTAAATTTAAAGATACTTCAGGCGTAACCAAATCAGATGATGATACTTATAGTCTAATAATGAAGGATAAAGAGAAATTACTGAATATAGATAATTCACTTCGTTTCATATTTTCCCATTCAGCATTAAGAGAAGGTTGGGATAATCCTAATGTATTTCAGATTTGTACTTTAAACGAAACCAAATCAGAAGTTAAAAAGCGTCAAGAGATTGGTAGAGGGTTACGTTTAGCTGTTGACCAATCGGGTAAAAGAACTTATGACCAAAATATTAATCGTCTTACAGTAATAGCAAATGAATCATATGATGATTTTGCTAAAACATTACAAAAGGAAATAGAAGATGATTGTGGTGTAGAATTTACAGGTAGAATAAAAAATAAACGTGAAAGGACTGCAATTAAATATAGAAAAGGTTTTGAAGCAGACCCGAAATTCTTAGAAATTTGGGAAAACCTCAAAAAGAAAACAACTTACAGAGTTGATTATAAAACAGATGAATTAATTACGTTAGCTTCAAAAGCCGTTAAGGATTTACCTGAAATCAAAGCACCTTCTATTCGCTCAACAAAAGTCAATATCAATATGACTGATGAAGGTGTAGAAACAATGTATGCAGGAGATAAAGTTGAATCTTATGGTGGTTACTCTTGGGAAATCCCAGATGTTTTGGGCTACATACAAAGCAAAACAGAATTAACTCGTTCTACAATTCAAGAAATTTTAAGTAAGTCCGAACGAATTGGAGATATTTTAATAAATCCACAACTGTTTTTAGATCTAGCAACCCAAGCTATTAAAAGGACTTTATATGATTTGATGATAGATGGAATTAAGTATCAAAAAATCGGTGGCTCAGATTATGAAATGGCTTTGTTTGAAGCGCAAGAATTAGAAGTTTATTTAAACGATTTTTCCTTTAAAGTAGCAGATACTTCCAAAACGATTTATGAAGAGTTTGTGCCTTTAGATTCAGGAGTTGAGAGCAGATTTGCACTGGACTGTGAAACAAGTGACCAAATAAAATTCTATTTCAAACTACCGAATTGGTTTAAGATACCAACACCAATTGGGAATTACAATCCAGATTGGGCTTTAGTTTTTGAAGATGATAAGAAAATTTATTTTGTAGCAGAAACAAAAGATACGGGAACACCAGAAGTTGATTTAGCAAAACTTACAGGAGACGAACAGTTGAAAATCAAATGCGGAAAGGCACACTTTAACGAGTTTGAGGAATTAGAATATAAAGTAGTGAATAAAGTAGGCCAGTTAATTGAATAAAGAAATTAATATTTCATTCTTTTCAATTAAACTCAGGCAATCAAAATTCGATTTTTTAAAATTAAAAACTAGTTACATATCAATGACTTTAATAATAGGTTGCGTTACTAAAGAATATGGTATAGTTGCAGGAGATACGCAACTATCTTTTGGTGATTTGCCAAGAGGTAACTTTGACAGATTAGTGAAGGTTAAAGTTCATCAATATGGTTCAGATTTGATGATGGGCATTCTGGGAAATTGGGGTTATATATCACCAATGAAAGATGGAACAGGAACTCATAAAGACTACTTTAAAACACTTAATAGAGAAATTCAAAAACCGGTTGTTAACGATAAGCATGCTTACCTAAAAATCTTTTTACCAGGAAAACCTATTATTAAGGCAACTGCTATTTGCATCAAAAGAGAAAAGAGTTTTGTTTTAGATTGTGTTACAAGTGATGGCGACTCAACTACGATTAAGACAATAGATATTAATGGCAGAAAACTCATGTTTAATGAGCCTTTTTATAGTACAAGTCCAGATTTCATAGAAAATAGAATTCAAGAATTTTGTGCAGAGCATAAGCTAACAGATGATATTCAAGATTCGATATTTTTATTAAATAATATTATTTTGGAGGTAATCGCAAAGGGTAAAGCATTGGATTTATCGACAAAAGGAGTAACCAGTATGGATATCCCTAATACAGTAGGAGGTTACGTGACAATGCAAGTAATGACAGATGATATTCATCGTATGAATTGTTTGTATAGTGTATACAAAGATTCGAAAGTATTATTAGACGGAACTACTTATCCATTTGCTAGAACTGTAGACCACTCTGGAATAATTAATTATGTGGATAATCTTGCCATGTTGGCGAAAAATTCTGTCAATTCTCATAATGGAATTACGGGAGAACTCAAAGAAGTTTTAGTAAATCAAATGGAGTTTCTTCATTCTAAAGAAATACTTAGTAACGACCTTATAAATAATTTAATCGATGTTATGAACGATAAATACAAGCTAAAACTTGTTAAGATTAAGGAAGATAAAGCAGATGAGTCAATGGTATTATTTTTGGGTGGAGATGAGGCTGAGGAAAATCACGAATTTTATAGGCGATTTATCTAATTGTAATTTTTGACATGCTTAATATAACTTTTATATATTATTTCAGAATGGATTTGGACTGACCTGAAAGCCTTTTAACGTTAACAATAACATGAATGAGGGGGTAGTAGACCACACTTAAACCTTATTTCACAACATTTAATATAAAATTTCACTTATAAGTGAAATTTTTTAATACATTTACCGACTAATGAATGGGATAGTACGACTTAAGCACATTTTTGATTACCAAAAGGTCTGTTACTATTCTGTTGTATTAGACAAGGATGATGTATCCGTTGAAGCGGCACAATCTTTGTTTGAACACTTTGTTGAAGAGCAAACCACAGCAAATCTTGAAAAACTGAATCATATTCTTTCATGGCTGGCAGAAATAGGCAACAAATATGGAGCACAAGACAAGTATTTTAGAGACGAACAGTATCAAGGGGAAGCAATGGGGCTTCCGCCCTATGCAATGGGCCGCCCACCCGTTTACACAGAAGACGATGAAACAGCACCAAACAATTTAAGGCTATATTGTCATCGATTGAACTCAAACGTAGTCATTCTTTTTAACGGCGCAATTAAAACGCAAGACAAAGCCCAAGAATGCCCAAACGTAAAAACACATTTTTTACTAGCAAACCAACTTACAAATATTATAGATCAAGCTTTTCAAGAAAGAGATATCATCTGGATAGATTCGGATACTGATATTAATTATGAAGATGATGTGATTTTATATTATTAACTGAGAGATGAAAAAAAACAAAAACAACATTATAGGAGATTGGTTAGCCGAGTACGGCAATCCAGAAATTGACATTATGGTCAAACATAATTTGGCCATTGCAAACAAGGTTGCTCGTATACTTAAAGAAAAGGGTATGGGTAAAAGCGAGTTTGCTGATAAAATGGGAAAATCTGCTTCTGAGGTTAGCAAATGGTTAAGTGGCACCCATAACTTTACCATTAAAACTATTGCTAAACTAGAGAACGCTTTAGGGGAGGATTTAATACATATTGAAAAAGAGTATAAATACGTACACTTTTATATTTCAGACGCTAAGAAGCAAGCTAAACCATCAAATTATAGCTTTATGTCTGGCTACGCTAGCTAATTATGGCAAAGAAAGAACAAAATCATATTGATCCTGAAAAGATTCATTTATTACAAATTGAACCGTTGGAAGTCTCTATCACAGATTTGAATGAGCCTTTTAAAAATGACGAGCCAATTGATATGAGGATTGCACACATAAGTGCGCATAAACTTGAAGACAAAGCATTCTTGTTAGGTTTAGACCTTATACTAGCGCTAACAGACAGGGAATCAGAGAGTATAGCTCGTTTTCGATATGACTTTCATTTTGTCGTAGATAACTTGGAACAAATGTATAGTATCAAAGAAGATGGAGAACCCACCTTTAAAAAAATTTTCGGGGCAACATTAGCGGGTATCTCATATTCAACTCTTAGAGGTATTATTTTTGAGAAATTACTAAATTCCTCTTGGGGTTCAACAACTATTCCTGTAATCAATCCAAATAAGATTTTAGAAAATTGGATTGAGTTAGAATAAAGCTTTATATCTCTTGCATTAGCCCCTATTAGATAGTAGGTAATGTTATGAGAAGTAAATATTTTTTCCAATATCTGATATACCTCTCCATGGTTGGCAAATGAATAATCTTTATAAGTTAGGTTTGACATACTTATCAAAGATTATTTTGGCGGTTTCTAAATTTCTATCATTGCCACTGTAAACTAGTTCGGCGTAAATTAATAAGGGGTTTACTGCATTTTCGTCTGCATTAAAATATAGTTTTATACTTTTTGCTTTCCAAAAAGACTTGTATGCACTTATGTTCCCGTTTTCATCTGGAATCAGTTTAAATAGTTGCATTAAATCATGTTTATCCCTTGTTGTGTAAATAGAATACTGTTCTGGGTTTATATAATTCGTGAGAAGTTTTGCGCCATATTCCCCTCCCCAGCAAGTTTCTAAATTAGAGCTTGTATCTCCTACTTTAAAATGACCAGAACCAAATGGTCTATAGTTACCTATTTTATGTGCAGGTAATATTTTTTCACAAACCAAAACAATCCATTTTTCTAGTAGTTCTTCTCTCCGAACTAATTGGTACTTTTTTGTGCTATCCCATTTTACAGCGAATCCTTCTTTTAATAATCCATTAATTGTTTTACCTACGCTACCCAATGAAACACAACTGATATCTGCTAAATGGCGATATGTAGCATTTATTAATTCTGGATTTTGAAGTAAATGAAAAATAATTTGACCAGCTGTTTGGGTAAAAATTTCTGAATATGTATTGTGTACAGGCTTTGCGTTATTTTTTTCTACATATAATTTATGCGTACTAGTATTAAGGTATATATTTCCAAAGCTATCAATATAGTTAAAGCCTTTTCTTTTTAAAGCTTCTTTTGCTTTTGGGGTTATGTATTTAGATGCTACTAAAACAGGTAAATCTTTACTTCGTTCTTTAATGAATTGATATACATTTTGTGGTCTTACTTCATTTTTAAATTCAACAAAAGTATTCTCTCCATTTATTTCGTATATTTTTTCTTCACTTTCTTTATCATGAGATAAATAGTGTATCTCTGTTTCAAAATCAAGTGCTTCAAACCACTCATTTAAATATATGGTACTTAACATTTGTTCATTTTTTTACAATGTTCATGTTACATGAACAATCAAATATAATGAAAATATACGATTTAAGATGGAAAAGTTTATATTAACAAGAGAAGAATTATATGACTTAGTTTGGAGCAAATCTATAAGTGCAATCGCTAAGGAGTTTCAGATAGAACCACAACGGCTAAAAGAAATTTGTGAGGAGAATGATATACCATTGCCAAGCAGAGGACATTGGTCAAAAGTTAGGTTCCATAAGAAAGTAGAACAAACCCCACTTTCTAAAATAGATAATGGAGTTACTGGTATAAGCCTCAAGACTAGAAAATTTAAAACTGATTACCAAAAGCGAGCTTTTGAGTTAGAACAACGAAAGGAATTAAAGTTTAGAGTGCCAGGGAGAATCTCAACATATCATCCTTTGGTGAATGCTTCAAAAAAACTACTAGAGGATATTGACAATAGTGAGGATAATTTTAGATTTTGGAAAGTAGCTCAGGAGCAAGATATATTACCAATTCATACAAATGTAAAGTTAAGGGCAAGGGCTTTACGATTTATGAATACCTTAATATGTGTTGTAGAAGCAATGGGGTATACTATAGTTTTTGATTGTAATACGGTTCATGTAAAAATGTTTGGGCAAAAAACCGAAATAAACCTACGGCAAAAGGTATATAGAATTCGAGAGAAGGACAAAACTGGATGGAGTAGGCAGTCTTGGAAAGAGTCTGATAAGCTTGAATTTCAGGCTGGCCCATCATTCAATCAAAAAAAATGGATAGACAACACTAAACGAAAAATTGAAGAGTGTTTACCTGAAATAATAGCATGGATAGAGAAAGACTGCAGTTATTGGCATGACTTAAGAGCTAAACAGGCTATTGAAGAAAATAAAAGATTGTTGGTGCAACAAAAGCATGAAGCTATAAAGGCACAGCAAGAACAAGAACAGGCGAAAGTGAGTCAATTATTTTCTGATATAGAAAATTGGAATAAGGCAGAATTAGGAAAGCGTTATCTCGATGAAATGGAGAAACAAGCTATTCTGGAGAATCAGTTGAATCCAAATATTAAAGATTATATAGTCTGGGCAAGAAAAGTTGTGTCTAAATTAAATCCACTCATTGACAGAGACTGGTCAAACCAGTAAAGCTGCAGCATCGTCTAAAACGGAACTTCCCAGTTCTTTTAAATATACTTGAGTGGTTGTAATGTCTTTATGACCTAATGATTCGCCAATAACATCAGTGGCAACTCCTTTTTGTTTTAGGCAATTAGCAAAACTATGTCTAGCAACATAGCTAGATAATGACTTATCAATACCAGTTATTTTAGCAATTTCTTTTAATTCATAATTGTATTTTGCCAAAGTTTTCTTTTTTCGATTATTAATCTGGTTAGGGGTGAGTCCGTCTTTTAATAAAATGGGAAAAACATATTTTGTGGGTAGGGAATACTCTTTATAATAGTCGAGAATTTCACGAACAGGAGGAAGAATACTAATTACAAATCGTCCTTTAGTTTTATTTCGAATGTAGGATATAGCTTTGGAATCAATATTATTCCATTTTAATTCCATCATATCTGTATAGTTCATTCCTCTGGTATAAAAACTAAAAACAAAATAGTTTCTAGCCTCCGCAAGTTGTGGATATTTAGAAATATTAAAATTTATAATTTTGGTAACCTGCTCATAATCTAAAGCTTTTTTAATTCCCTGACCTTTAAGTTTTGATATTTTATAGGTTTTGAAAGGATGGTTAATGTCTTTAATAATACTCCTTTCTATTGCTTTGTTATATAATGCTCTTAATGTACGTTGCTTAATACTGATACCGCCGCCAGTACCACCTCTAGAACGAAGCCATGCTTCATATTTGTTTAAAAAGGAATTGGTTATGTCTTGGAACCGTATTTTTTTAAATCCGCAGAATTGTTTTAAAGATTTCATGGTCTCTTCATACATAATTGCATTACCCATTCTTCCAGCTAATTTCATTTCTGAGATTATTTCTTCCCAAAAAGGAAAAACATAATCATTTGCAGGATTGCTATCTACTCTAAAACGTTGACTGAAATCATCTAAATTGAAATACTCTTTTTCAAAATCAAGTTCTGAGTACACTTTTAATGCTCTCGCTTTTATTTTCAATAGCAACCTATTATTTTGGATGTAGTTAGTTTTCTTTTTATTGAAACAACCTGAAGAAGCATCCCATTCTTTTTCAGAACTTTTATAAATAGTGTTGAAATATTTCGTTTTTCTATTTTTAGTAATTCGTAAACAGATAGGATAAGTGCCATCTGAAAGGCCTTTTTTTCGTAAAACAATCTTAATACTTGACATAACATTTAGTTTTGTGGGTACAACATAGGTACAACAAATTGGATTTTAGAAACATATTTGATGACAGTTGATGCAAAGTTACAAAACATAACTAACTGATAATCAGTCTAAATGATAGCTAATGACGCTAAATGCAATGTAATTTTAATCGCCTGTCACGCAGGGGGTCGCGGGTTCGAGTCCCGTCCAGACCGCAAAAAGCCTCATAGAAATATGAGGTTTTTTTAGTTTCTATTAAATAGATTTTAAGAGGAATCTGATACAAATCCAGATATATTTTTTATTTTACCAGTTTAGTTGTATATTCGATTTCAATACTAAACCGATTTAGTTAAATTTGAAGAAGATTTTTTTAAAGGATATCGCCAAAGAGTTGAATCTGTCGAAGACAGCGGTGTCTCTAGTTCTCAATAATAGAGGTGATGAAAATAAGATTAGCAAAGACACCCAAAAAAGGATTTTAGATTTTGCAAAAAAAAACAACTATCGTCCTAATCAGATGGCAAGAGGGTTGAGTTTAGGGAAAAGTGAGACTATTGGATTAATAGTGCCAAATATTTCTGATATTTTTTATGCCCGGATAGCTCATTTTGTAGAGATTAAGGCTAAAGAATATGGGTACAATGTTGTTTTTAGTAGCTCAAACGAAAATACGAAGACCGAAAAGGAGCTAATCTATTCAATGTTGAATAGGCAAGTAGATGGGTTAATCATCGCTTCAACTCAGAAAAATAAAGAGGATATTTTAAAGTTACGAGAGATTAATTTTCCATTTGTCTTGATTGATAGGCATTATCCAGACATTAAAACTAATTTCGTAATAGTAGATAACCTTGGTGGGGTTAAAAATATGACCAATCACCTCTTTGAAAATGGACGAAGAAAAATAGGACTAGTCAGTGTTAAAAGTCAGCTAGATGCCTTGCTGCAAAGGCGATTGGGTTATGAACTAGCACTAACTGAAAATGAATTAAAAATAGAGAATAACTATATAAAAGAAATAGAACCTTTTAATTTTCAGGTTGAAATGAAAGGAGCAATCAAGGATATGGTGCAAGGACCCAATAAAGTAGATGCTATAGTGTTTACAACCCATTACCTGGCTGCTTCTGGACTTCGTGAACTTAAGTTATTGAATATAGAAGTTCCGAGTGATGTGGCAATCATAAGTTTTGATGAGTTGGGTGCATTTGATTTAGTTGACCCTCCGATAACTGCTAGCAAACAACCCGTTGATGCCATGGGGAACGAAGCTGTGGAAATTTTGGTGAACGAAATTGAAAAGAAAAATATAGAGATTGAAAATGAAAGGGTTTTGAAAACGAAACTCCTGATTAGAAAATCTTGTGGAGTATAAAATTTATTAATTAACTAAACCGATTTAGTAAAAAAATAATATCATGCAAAATCAAAGTAAATTTAAAACGTTTAAAGCCTTATTTATTTTTTGTCTAGCTATGTTAGGGTATGGAAATGCAAACGCAGAAACAAAGAATCCTAATAAGGAAATTAAGGAGAGTGTTCCTTTTCACGAAGGTAATGGTAATGGTCATATTCAGGAGTTAAACACGAACTATAATCTTTATTCAATATGTGAAAATGATATAGAGGGTTATAAAGAAATGCTTTCTGGCTCTGAGTACTTTCTATATCCATCTATAAGAGAAGATGTTAACGTTTCAATGATTGCAAGAGCCACTACTGGTGAAATGGGATTCGAATTTCTTACTGGGGAAGTGCCAGCTAATTATTCCTCAGATGAGGTGACTTTTTTAATGCTAAGTGATATTGATCTTACTTTAAAAGAGTCTTTTGATATTCATGTGAATGATAAGCATTTATTAACCTTCAACTCCAATGAAGATGGCAGCTTATCGGTTACGGACAATCCTGGCAAAGGTAATGCCCAATACGTTTTGGTAAGAAGAGATGGCAATGGTGATGGCGTAGGAGTTTTTCGTTTGACTGTTCCAACATCTTTAGTGCAAAAAGGTAAGAGTGCAAAAATAAAATTCAATGGTCATAAAAAGAATTCGAACTGTTGGGTTATGATTTTTAAAGGAACAGATGTGGTTGAACGCATAAAAAGGTCGGTTTCAGATGAAGTGGCATTTATGATCAAGCAGAAAAATGAAATACTATATGTTGATGCTCCTACCCATTTTAATGGCAAGCAAGTCTATTTAGTAAGTGATGGAAAGAAAAGTAAAGTAAAAAAGTTCAAGGCCCAAGGCGAAATGTCTAAGGCGTCTTTTGGTATAAAACCACCAAAACACAGTTTTTCAATCGTATATGATGGTAAGGAATTGGCCCTTAAATTTGAAAAGGGAGATGGAATTTTGTTGAAAACAGATGTTGAAGGTAAATACCTATATCATCATAGAGCCAAATATGGCAACGGTTGGGTTGCATCATTGACTAAATTGTACAAGCCTGAATTTTACCAAACCTTTGATAATTTTTTTGAAAAAAAGTATGACGGAGGATTGGTTTCTATCATGAATTCAAGTCATCAAGATATTGCATGGGTTGATCGTCCAGAAGTATGTATTATTCTTAGAGATACGCTTTTATTGAAGCCTGTTCTCAAAGATGCATTTATAAGAGATGACTACGGATTTGATATTGAAGACGGATTAATGTTACGAGAATATATACAAAGACATCCCGAATCCGTAGAGAAATTGACCACCTTATTGAATAAGAAACTAATATCCGTAGGCGCTACTTATAACTGCCCTTATGAAGATATGTACGATGCAGAAGACCAGGTGCGTCAATTGTATTTAGGTAAAAAGTGGGTAAAGAAAACTTTTGGAGGATATGATTCTAAAGTATACTGGAATGTTGATGTACCAGGTAGATCTTTGCAAACACCACAAATACTTAAAAAAGCAGGAGTTGATTATATGATTATAAGCAGGCATGCCAAAGGAATGTTCCATTGGGCGAGTCCAGACGGTAGTTCGGTCTTTACATACTCACCCGGTCATTACGGTAACGATTTGCTATATCTTTCAAGAGACTTGAACAATAAAATGAAATATGGTGCTGAACAGATTTTGTATTGGGAGAAGAATTTTGAGGGAAGTGAAATCCAGACCCCATTGCTTTCAAGTCAGGATATGTTACCGGCAATTGATTATTCCGATTTCATTGAATCATGGAATTCTTTTGATGCTCTAAAAGATGAAAAGGGAAATGCTAAAAATGTTCACTTACCAAAAATGGAACTTATGACGGTAGATGAATTTATGCCTTTGGCAGAAAAAAATGCCACCAAAGTGGATACCATTATGGGGGAACGTCCTAATGTTTGGGTGTATATTCATGGCCCTGGGCATCATGATGCCCTTACTGCTAGTCGTGAAGCCTCAAAATTATTGCCGGCAGCAGAAAAGTTTCTTTCGATTGCAAATATCATCGATCCAAATAAAATACAATATCCATTTAAGGATTTTGATGAAGCATGGCAAGCTAAAATTTATCCCGATCATGGTTGGGGTGGTCATGATGGTGATATTACCGATAATTTATTCAAAGAGAATTTGGTAAAATCAAGAACCATGGGGCAAAATCTATTGAACAAAGGAATAGATTTTTTATCCTCAAGGATAAAGAAAAACGAGAAATTGGGAACCCCAATTGTTCTATTCAATAGTCTATCCTGGGAACGCACAGACCCAGTAACAATGACATTAGATTTTCCTAAAGGAAATACACACAATATTGCGATTGTATCTGCAGACAAGAAAAAGGTATCCTCTCAAAGTGCCAATGAGACATATTATGAAGATGGTAGTCTTAAAAATGCCGACATCACCTTTATCGCTGAGAATATTCCATCTATAGGATATGCTACGTATTACATTTCAAGCAAGAAGAATGAAGTAACCAATAACACTAGTAAGGCATCAACTTCGACCTATGAAAACCGGTTTTACAAAGTAACTTTTGAGAAAGGCGGCATAGCACAAGTCTATGATAAAGAATTAAAAAAAGAATTACTTGATACTGATAACTTAAAAGGAGGAGAAATTTTCACTTTACAGTCGGTCGGAAATGGCGCTGGTGAATTTGGAGATGTACAGCAAGTAAGTATGGTAGATTTTGATAAAATGAGTCTTCATAATCCTGAATGGGTAGTTCTAGAAAACGGGCCAGTTTATACCAAATATAGATTGGAACAAGAAATAAAACATGCCATTGTAAGACAGGATGTAACTTTATATCATAATCTTAAACGCATCTATTTTAATTCGGAGTTGCGAAACTGGTCGGGTGAATTGTATCGCGAATTTAGAACGGCATTTCCAATTAATATGGAGAACCCTGAAATTGCCCACGAAGTACCTTTTGGAAGTGTAAGAGTTGGTAAAGATGAAATCAAGACAGCAGGGGAGCGCTATACTCCACTTTGTAAAGATGTACACCCAAGGGCAATTATCGATTGGATTTCCGCGACGGATAATGATGTTTCAGTTACGTTGAGTTCATCAGTGTCTGCGGCAGATTGGATAGATCCTACCTCGCATGATGCTAACAAAGCCGTATTACAACATATATTATTGGCGAGTAGAACATCTTGCCATTGGGAAGGAAATGAATACTCACAGGCAGGTAACCACGACTTTCATAATGTGTTCACTTCCAACAAAGCGGGAAGTATCAAGGGGCGACAAATTGCCAAACAAGAAAATGAACCAATAAGTGTAGTGGTTTATCCAGAAACTTCAACAAAATCATTCTTACCAGAATCCTTGAGTTTCTTCGCAATCGATACCGAGAATGTTATGATAACGACCATTAAGAAAGCGGAAGATTCTGAAGATATTATTGCACGTATGTACAATATTAAGGATGGGAATGAGAAGGTGAATATTTCCTCTTATTTCAACATCGATTCGTACAAACACACCAATATTATAGAGGAGAATCCTACACCTGTTGCCCCTGAATTAAAAGTGGGTAAATACGCTATTGAAACATTTAGTTTGGATGTGAATAAATAGTAGAAATAAAATTGATTGGCTGTAAATAACTAACCATAAAAATCTGTTTAATGACAACACATTGGAAAAATGATAAAGAACTATTTAAAATCGCTAAAAAAGAGCTTTTTGTGGCACTTGTAGGGGATGTTTTAGATAAAATGGGATACTTACATCAATTTCTTCCACCGAATCTAAAACCGTTGAATGATGATTTTGTGGTGATTGGTAGGGCGATGCCTGTTTTGGAAGCGGATGTTTTTGAAGAAATTGTAGATAATACCAATAATCCATTGATGGAAAAACCATTTGGGATTATGTTTGAAGCATTAGATAGTTTAAAAGAGGATGAGGTTTATATCTGTTCAGGCTCATCCCCAAAATATGCCCTTTGGGGTGGGTTGATGAGTACAAGAGCTATTAATTTGGGAGGTGCTGGTGCTGTTGTAGACGGATGGTCTAGAGATACAAAAGAAATACTCAATCTTGATTTTCCTACTTTTTCGTTTGGTGGTTATGCCCAAGATCAAGGTCCTAGAGGGAAAGTAATCGATTATAGAGTACCTATAGAGATTGCGGGTATACGTATAAACCCTGGGGATATAGTTTATGGTGATGTTGATGGTGTATTAATTGTGCCAAAAGAGGCCGTAAAAGAGGCGTTTACAGGCGCTATTGAAAAGGCTAGAGGCGAACAATTGGTTAAGAAAGTATTAGAAGCTGGCATGAGTACGGTTGATGCTTTTAATAAATTCGGAATCATGTAATATGAGCATCTTTTTAAACCACGTATTATGAACAAAAAATCTTCTTTTTATCTTCTTTCCATAAGTTTTGTATCAACCATTGGAGGGTTTCTATTTGGGTATGATACCGCAATTATAGCCGGTTGTAATTCTTTCCTTGAGTCCCAATTCGAATTAACCGCAACTATGTTGGGCTGGGTGGTTTCATCCGCGTTGCTAGGAACAATATTAGGATGTATTATTTCAAGTAGGGTCACCGATAAATATGGTCGAAAGAAAACACTGATATTAGCAGCTTCCTGTCTTACAATATCGGCATTCGGTTCCATGTTACCGCCACAGTTTTTAGGTGATTTGGATTCATCGTATTGGATTACTTCTAGTTTAGATTCGTCGTATATAACTTTGATTATTGTTCGAATTATTGGAGGAATTGGTGTTGGTATAACTTCCGTAGTGGCACCTATTTATATTTCGGAATTGACATCCCCTGAAAAAAGAGGAAAAATGGTTTCCCTATATCAATTATCTATAACCTTGGGTATCCTGCTTGCTTTTCTTGTGGATTGGATAGTTCTTAATCAAGCCGGAAGTAAAGCGGGAATAATCAGTGGTACAGAAGTAAGTTTTTGGGATTGGTTGTTTGTTGAGGAACTCTGGAGGGGAATGTTTGGTACTGAAATTCCAATAGCTATTTTATTTTTGATTTTGCTGTTATTTGTACCGGAAAGCCCTAGATGGCAAGTAGTTAATGGAAAGGAAGAAGAAGCATTCACCACTATGGTTAAATTAGGAGGTATGGCACAGGCAGAAGCACAATTGGCGGAAATGAAGGAAGCTGCGAGGGAGGAAACACAAGGTATAAGGGAGTTATTCAAACCCTATTTGCGAAGACCCTTTTTAATTGGAATTTTACTCCCAATGTTTTCCCATTTAAGTGGAATAGCCGCCATAATGTATTTTGCTCCCAATATTTTGAATGAATCAATAAAGAGCGTAGAAAGCTCATTCTTAGGTGCTGTTTTAGTTGGTTTGGTGAATTCAATTTTCACTTTTATCGCTATAATGAATATAGAGCGATATGGAAGAAGAAAACTATTATTGATAGGTGTTGTAGGTGCTGCACTATCGCTTATGGGAGTTGGAGTGCTATTCGCAGTAGGATCCAACCTAGTGATAATTCCACTATTGATTTACGTGGCTTGTTTTGCATTTTCATACGGACCTATAGTATGGGTAATCATCAGCGAGATTTTCCCAACCAAAATTAGAGGCTTAGCCGTAAGCATAGGAAGCCTTTCCTTAATGGTTACGGGTTTTTTCATTACGTTAACGAACCCTATGTTCATTGAAATTATTAAACCAGCAGGAACTTTTTTCTTATATGGCGCATTAACGATTCCTGCAATTTGGTTTATATGGAAATATGTTCCTGAAACAAAGGGAAAAACCCTAGAAGAGATTCAATTGTCTTGGAAAAAATTGAATGACAAACGAGAAGATAAAGGCTAAAATGAAACTAATAGAACAATACCAGATTAGTGGTAATGGATATCATCCATTCTTAATCAGGGATGGATGGCAAGTTGCACAATTGAATTATATGCCAGAACAGCAAATAGGCAATATAGATAAGCTAGATATCCATCATTTAACCGATGAGGTTTTTATACTGTTGAAAGGAAAAGCCGTATTGATTGGAGCCGAAATAAAGGAGAATAATGTTGCTTTTGAGGTAGAATTATTGAAACCTAATATTACCTATAACATTCCTATAGATACTTGGCATAATATTGCAATGAGCGAGGATTGCGAGATTATTATAATCGAAAAGTCATATACTCACGAGGGAGATTTTGAATTTTTCCCGCTAAATGAAGAAAAAAAGAGGGAAATGGAAGCCTTGGTTAGGAACGCTTTTGAGCAACACTAAAGCAAGTATTCGGTAATTAAAAAAATGAAAGAACCAAGGTTATGATAAAGATAGATTTAACAGGTAAAAGGGTTTTGGTCACTGGAGGTAGTAAAGGAATTGGTGCTGAAATTTGTAGAAAAATGGCAGCTTGCGGCGCTGATGTTTTTATCAATTATAATAGCAATAAACAAAGTGCCGAAGATTTAGCAAAAGAGATAAGTACTTCTTTTGAGGTGAAAACGGGGATTGTAGGTGCAGATGTATCAAACGCAGTACAGGTCAAGAAGATGTTCTTGAAAATGGATGAGGAAATAGGCGGGATTGATATTTTGGTAAACAACGCTGGTACCGAATCTATCCATCATATTTTGGATATGGATGAAAGTGAATGGGATCGTGTAATGAATGTGAATTTGAAAGGGCCGTTTCTATGTTCACAAGAGGCTGGTAAAAGAATGGCCGACATTGGAGAAGGGGTTATTATAAACATTTCGTCCATTCATGATGTGGTACCAAGAAAGGGGTTAACACATTATTGTTCGGCAAAAGCAGGATTAAAAATGCTTTCTAAATGCTTATCGCTAGAATTGGCTGAAAATAATATAAGGGTAGTTTCTATTGCTCCTGGAGCCATTACAACAGAAATGAACAAAGAGGAAATTACAAAATTTGGTATAGAGAAATTTGAAAATTGGATTCCTCAGGGGAGAGTAGGTAATGTCGGTGATGTTGCCCATACAGTGGCTTTTATGGCAAGTGAATTGGGCGATTACATCAATGGTTCGGATATCTATATTGACGGGGCGTATATGAACAGTACCATACAATACGATCCTCGCCTGCCGAGAAAATAAACCTAATAAATTGAGAATATAATTAATATACACAATGCTATTTTCTACTTTTTTTATTGGCAGTTACACACAAAAACTGACTCCCGAAATTTTCGGTTCTGGTGATGGAATTTCTACAGTTCAATTGAACGAGGAGACTGGTGAAATTTCTGTCTTGCATACTAAAAAAACAGTTAGCCCGAGTTACCTTACTTTAAGTACAGATAATAAATACTTGTATAGTAATACAGAGGTAATTGAAGAGGATAGCCCAGTAGTTCAGGCTTATGAAATCAAAGATGATTCTTCTTTGGGATTGTTGAATGAGCAACCGATTTTGGGAGGGTGTCCATGCCATATAGAAGCACTAAACGATAGAATTTTAATAGCCTGTTATATTTCAGGAAATATGCTCGAATATCCTATTGACGAATCAGGTAGATTATTGATGTGCGCTAAAAATCATCAGCATTCTGGGTCAAGTGTAAATTTGGAACGGCAAGAAGCTGCCCATGCACATCAAGTGGTGGCGCACCCGAATAAAAAAGATGTTTATGTCTGTGATCTAGGAATAGATACAGTGAAGGCCTATGAAGTTCAAGAAAATAAATTGACTCCCAATCCTCAAAAGGATATCAGTATACGTAAAGGAGGAGGTCCTAGGCATTTGGTATTCAATAAAGATGGGAGCCTGGGTTATGTAATCAATGAATTGACCAGTGCGGTTTCTGTATTAAAAAACAAAGGGAATAAATTCAACCAAATAGGTTCTTATAATTCATTACCAGATTTTTATCAAGGTGCTCCAAGTGCTTCAGCTATAAGAATTCATCCTAACGGTAAATTTTTGTATGTAGGTAATAGAAAACTTGATGCCATCACCATTTTTAAAATGGAAGAAGATGTATTGAATTTGGTCGGCTACAAACATACGAACGCAAATGAGCTTAGAGAGTTTAATATTTCTCCAAGTGGTAAGTGGCTTATTGCTTGTCATCAAAATTCAAATGACACCATTGTATATAGGATTAGAGGAAACGGAAAATTAATAGAAGTATATCGCACAAAAGAGATAAAAACACCTGTCTGTGTGGCGTTTTTAAAGTGAATTGTAAAGTAAAAAAAGTATTGAAATGAAACTAGGATTTGGACTATATAAACATATGTTGAATGATGACCATTATAAATTCGCCAAACAATGTGGGGCTACTCATTTGGTGGTACATATGGTCGATTATTTTGGACATGAAAAAAATGACAAGAGTAATGCCAATCAACCTATAGGCGAGGAGGAAGGCTGGGGTAAGGCTGGAGACCCCAATAAATTATGGAGTTTAGAGGAATTATTGACCATAAAAAAAGAGATTAATTCGCACGGACTAGAATGGGAGGCGATAGAGAATTTTGACCCCGCACATTGGCATGATATTTTATTGGATGGACCAAAGAAAGAGGAACAAATGAGCAACTTAAAACAGTTGATTCAAAACGTAGGTGCCGCTGGAATACCCATTTTTGGTTATAATTTTTCCTTGGCAGGCGTGGCTGCCCGAACACAGGGTGAATATGCAAGAGGAGCCGCTGTTTCCGTAGGAATGGATGGGGGTGATGATACGCCTATCCCGAACGGAATGGTTTGGAATATGGTCTATGATGAAAACGCTCCTCAGGGAACAATGTTAAAAATAGATCATGAAACATTATGGAATCGTTTACAATATTTTCTAGATGAGATTTTACCCATTGCAGAAGAGGCAGGAGTTAAAATGGCAGCTCATCCAGATGATCCTCCAATGCCCTATGTTAGGAATACACCTAGATTAGTATATCAGCCTAATTTGTATCAGAAATTAATTGATATGAATTCAAGCCCCGCCAATAACCTCGAATTTTGTTTGGGTTCCATAGCTGAAATGACGGAAGGCAATGTGTATGATGCCACGGATAGTTATAGTAAGCAGGGTAGAATAGGGTATATCCATTTTAGAAATATCGTAGGTAAAGTGCCTCAATATCAAGAGGTTTTTGTTGATGAAGGCGATATAGATATGTTCAAGGTTTTGAAAATTTTAAAGAAGAACAATTTTGAAGGGGTTTTAATTCCTGATCATACACCACAAATGACATGCGATGCTCCTTGGTACGCTGGTATGGCCTATGTTATGGGTTATATGAAAGCTGCTATGTCGCTTTTAGAACCATAAACGTTCTAACAATAATTAGGGAATCAATTCATTAGCCTTATAAACAGAAAGAAAAATTAATTTACTTGTATATACTCACGTAGATATTCTGAAGGAGATTTTTGAGTAATATTTTTAAATTGCCGATTAAAATTAGAGATATTATTAAATCCAGAATCGTAACAAATACTTGTTATATTTCCCTTTTGTTCAATTAATTGATTACAGGCATAACCAATACGGACTTCGTTTAAATACCTAGAGAAAGGTTTTCTATTTACCCGCTTAAAGTACCTGCTAAAAGCAGAGGGGTTCATATTAGCAACGTTGGCTACGTCTGTCAAAGAAATATGTTTGTTAAAGTTTTCAAATATGTATTCATAAGTATTATCTAAGGTAATATTTTTGGTTTTATTAAACGTTTTAATATAGCCTTGGCTAGATAGTATTTCGTAATTCTTGTGTTTTGCAAGAATATTAAGGATTGTTAGAAGTTCAATGGTTCTCTTAAATCCATTCAGAGCAGAAATACCTTCTATTTTTTTTAAAACTTTTACGGGTGTATTATTGAATTTTATCCCATACTTAGACTTTGTTAATAGTAAAGAGATAGGTTTCATTTCTTTGGTTTTAAAAAAATCTTTCCCTAAAAATTCCTCTCTAAAATGTATAACTATATCCTCTGCAATTAAGTCTGAGTTTGGTTCAAAGTAGCAATCGTCATTAATCCACATATGTGGTACATTCTCCCCGATTAAAACCAAATCACTTTCATTAAATTTTTTAATACTATCACCAACAAATCTTGTTCCGGTACTTTTTAAAGTTAAAACCAATTCTAATTCTGGATGATAATGCCAAACCTTAGGAAAAGAAGGGTCAGAATGTTTGGTAATCATAAAAGAGTTGTTCTTTAGATTGTCTCTGCTAATTAGGTGTGGTTTCATTTCTTTTTTACTATAGAGAGTTGCGTAATGCTTAACAATATAAAACAAATTTAAATTTTAAAACTTAGTTAAGGCAAAAATAGTATTGGTATGGGTCGTATTTGTAGTAGTTATTGGTTTTTTGACAATATAACTTTGTGATTAGTATTAAATGGGAACAAAAAGTATTCTATAAATGCGAAATAAATAGTTTTATTATTAGCGTACTGTTATTCCGCGATAGTGTATTAAAGAAATTGCCATATAGGGTAGTAGAAAAATACGGTCTTTACAGAATGGTAAATATGTAAATCGACTTTAAAACTTATAATCAATATAAATCAAATGAAAAAAGTAGTAACGTTTGGAGAGATAATGCTTCGTTTAGCACCTCAAGGATTTTTAAGATTTTCACAGGCGAATAACTTCGATGTTGTTTATGGAGGAGGAGAATCTAATGTAGCGGTATCCCTTGCTAATTATGGTGTGCCTGTTGATTTTGTAACACGTTTACCAAAAAATGACATTGGAGAATGTGCTTTGATGGAAATGCGCAAGCGTGGTGTTGGTGTAGATAAAATTGTTTACGGTGGAGATCGCTTAGGAATATATTTTTTAGAAACTGGAGCAGTAAGTAGAGGTAGTAAAGTGGTTTATGATAGAGCACATTCTGCTATTGCGGAGATTAAATCAGGAATGATCGATTGGGATACTGTTTTTAAAGATGTAGAATGGTTCCATTGGACAGGTATTACTCCTGCTATTTCTCAAGGAGCAGCAGATGTGTGTTTAGAAGCGGTTAAGGTTGCTAGCGAAAAAGGAATTACCATTTCTACCGATTTAAATTATAGAGCTAAGCTTTGGAATTACGGAGGAGATAGAGAGGCTATTATGACAGAACTTACCTCGTATTGCGATGTTATCTTAGGAAATGAAGAAGATGCAGAAAAGCACTTTGGAATACACCCAGAAGGATTAGACGTACATAAACATGGTCATGATGTTAAGGCAGAAGCTTTTTTATCTGTATGTAAACAAATGATGAAACGATTCCCAAAAGCTAAAAAAGTAATTACAACTTTACGTGGTTCTATTTCAGCTTCTCATAATACATGGGCAGGGGTTTTATATGATGGGGAGAGAATGTACGAAACACGTCAATATCAAATTACAGATATCGTAGATAGAGTTGGTGGAGGAGACTCTTTCATGGGAGGATTAATCTACGGATTATTAAAGTACCCAGGAGAGGACCAAAATGCGCTTGATTTTGCAGTTGCAGCATCCTGTTTAAAGCATACCATTAAAGGGGATGCAAACTTGGTAACTATTTCAGAAGTTGAAAAACTCATGGGAGGAGACGCATCTGGACGTGTAGCAAGATAAATTAATATTCATTTAAATAACAATTCTTCTCTTTTATAAGGGAAGGACTTACCTGTAAAATTATGGCACAATATTCAAGAATAGAAGTAGCTAGTGTAATGAAAGAAACCGGAATGGTTCCTTTGTTTTACAACCCAGATATAGAGTTAGGAAAAAAAGTATTAAAAGCTTGTTATGACGGAGGTGCTCGTTTAATGGAATTTACCGCTCGCGGTGATTTTGCTTTTGAAGTTTTTTCGGAACTTAATAAGTATGCAATAAAAGAACTTCCAGGAATGATAATGGGAGTTGGTTCTATTACAGATGCAGGAGCAGCTTCAATGTTCATGCAAATGGGGGCGAACTTTATTGTAACTCCATCTTTAAGAGAAGATATTGCTATTGCATGTAACCGTAGAAAGGTATTATGGTCTCCTGGTTGTGGTTCATTAACAGAAATCAATAGAGCAGAAGAGCTGGGTTGCGAGATTATTAAATTATTCCCAGGATCAACATACGGGCCAGGATTTGTTTCTGCAATAAAAGGTCCTCAACCTTGGACAAGTGTTATGCCAACAGGTGGTGTAAGTACAGAAGAAGCGAACTTAAAAGGTTGGTTTAATGCAGGTGTTACTTGTGTTGGTATGGGATCTAAACTTATTAGTAAAGAAATTATTGCAAGTAAAGATTATGCAAAGCTAGAGAAAGATGTAAAAGCAACATTAGCTTTAATTAAATCTATAAGAAAATAGATGTAGAATAAGATGTTTGGGAGGAATGCACGAGTTTTTTGTATAACTCTTATCTTCCAATTATAAAATACAAAAACAATGGGTGTGCCATGTGGGGTTTAAAAGTCTGCATAGTACACTCATTTTCTATTAAACCTTTTTCTTTTAATGGTTTATAAGAGTTCGGTAATAGTGCCTAAAATAATTTAATGATCGTTGTCATATAATTTTAGATTTACTCCTGTTATCTTTGATAGTATTTTTCATAGAAAAGAACTATTAAAACCATACAATTTGGCAGGTAAATTACAATTTCAGGACTACATAGATCATACTATATTAAAACCAACAGCAACTGTTTTAGATATTAAAAATCTTTGCAAAGAAGCAGTAGATTATAATTTTTATGCGGTCTGCGTTAATGGGTGTTTTGTAGAAATTGCAAAAAAAGAATTACAGAATAGTAAAGTAAAATTAGCAGCGGTTATTGGCTTTCCGCTAGGAGCAATGTCTACCAAAGCAAAGGTTTCTGAAGCTATAGAATGTGTTGCATCAGGTGCCGATGAAATAGATATGGTTATTAATATTGGCCAATTAAAATCTGGAGATAGTAATTTTGTTCGATCAGAGATTAAACAAATAAAAAAAGCTATCGGCGACACCGTTCTTAAAGTAATAATTGAAACTTGTTTTTTAACTACAGGCGAAAAAAAAGAGGCTACTAAATTAACCATGGAGGCAGGAGCAGACTTTGTAAAAACCTCTACAGGGTTTGGTACAGGAGGAGCAACATTAGAAGACGTGCAGCTTATGAAAAGTATTGTAGGCGATACCGTAAAAATAAAAGCTTCAGGAGGAGTAAGAGATAAAGAGACGGCTTTGGAATATATTAAATTAGGTGTTTCAAGAATTGGTACATCTTCTGGAATAGCAATAGTTTCAACTAAATAATAAATTATGAGCGTACATATTTCAGCAGAAAAAGGGCAAATTGCAGAAACGGTATTAATGCCAGGAGACCCTTTAAGGGCAAAGTGGATTGCGGAAACTTTTTTAGATGATGTTATATGCTATAATGAAGTTCGTGGCATGTTAGGTTTTACGGGTACGTATAGAGGAAAACGAGTATCTGTACAAGGTAGTGGAATGGGTATTCCTTCGGCAATGATATATTATCATGAACTTATTAAAGAGTATGGTGTTAAAAACATTATTAGAGTTGGCTCTGCAGGATCTTACCAAAAAGAAGTAGAGCTAAGAGATATTGTTTTGGCTATGTCGGCATCGACCACATCAGGCATAAACAATACACGTTTTGTAAATGCAGATTTTTCACCAACTGCCAATTTTGAACTTTTGTTTAATGCGGTAAATTATGCTAAAATGAAGGGGATAGATGTAAAAGCGGGTAATGTGCTTTCTTCTGATGAGTTTTATGGAGATGATCCTAATGATTATAAAAAATGGGCAGATTATGGAGTGCTTTGTGTAGAAATGGAAGCAGCCGGTTTGTATACTTTGGCAGCAAAATTTAACATACGTGCACTTGCCATCTTAACCATATCAGACTCTTTAGTTACAGGAGAAAGCTCTTCTTCAAAAGAAAGAGAAACTTCTTTTTCAGAAATGATAGAAATTGCTTTAAATATTTCCTAAACTAATTGTAGTAGATATTGTAAAACAGGATTATCATTTTCTTTGTTCCATGCAGCATATAAAGTCGTTTTTTGTGCAATATTTTTTAGCTCTATATACCTAACTTTGTAATTAAAGTTGTCACGTAAAGAATTGGGTATAATAGAAATTCCCATTCCATTTTCTACCAATTTAAAAATGGTTGGTGCATGAATAGATTTATGCGATATTTTAGGACTAAAGCCATTATCAGCGCATAGGTTTAAGATTTGCTGAAAATACATAGGACTATTCTCATTAGGGAATAGAATAAAAGAAGCTTCAGAAAAAGAACGCATGTTTGTAAAATTATCTTCCGTAATAGGGTGTTCTTCTGGTAAAACTAAGGTTAAAGACTCCTGAAAAGCAGGTTTTAATAATAGGTTAGAGGTTACTTTATTCGTTCGCATAAAACCTATGTCGATACTGTTTTCTTGTAATGCTTCTATTTGGTCTTTATTGGATAACTCTTCTAGTTGTAATTTTATATTCGGATATTTTTGATCGTAAGACTTTAGAATTGGAGGTAAAAATTGTTGCATGGCCGAAGCTACAAATGCAATTTTTAAAACTCCGTCGGATCCATCTTGTTTTAATTTCCAATTAGTAATAGAGTTATCTACTTGTTTGGTAATTCGCAGAGCTTCTTCTAAAAATAGTTTCCCAGAGCGGTTAAGAGATACTTTTCTATTGGTTCTATCTAATAGTTTAACCCCGAGTATAGACTCTAAAAGCATAATTTGTTGGCTTAAGGCAGATTGGGAAATAGCTAAAGTTTCTGCAGCCTTTCTAAAATGCAAGGTTTGGGCAACAGCAATAAAATAACGAAGTTGTCTTAATTCTAATTGATTAGTAATACTTATCATTTGATACTTAATAAGAGTTGTTATTAATCAAAAGTACAATTAATTTTGCCGAGTTATTTTAATGTAAAATGTAACAGCTATGAATACTCAAAAGAAAGAAGGATTAAAAACTATTTTAAAAGCTTTGTTTAATCCGTATATAGAACGGGTACCAGATGTGGAGAAAATTACTAAAGCCATGATTAGTAATGACCTTATTGCTACACAGGCAGATATTGTTAATGATCATATTGCTTTTAGGACTTTAGGCGTGCCTAATTTGGGTATAGCTTCTTTCGAGAAAATATTTTTACATTATGGCTATACCAAAGAAGACTATTTCTTTTTTGAAGGGAAAAAGTTAGATGCTTACTGGTACGCACCTCCATCTCCTGAGTTTCCTCGTATTTTTATTAGTGAACTTAGAGTTAAAGACTTGTCGGTAAAGGCTCAAAAAACAATTACTAAATATACGGAGAGTATTACCAAAGACCCAGTGGATGTATTAGATTTAAATAATGCTACAGAAGTGGGACAGTTCTTTTATAAATCCCTTTGGCAACTACCAACTTTAGAAGACTATCAAACTTTATTAGAAGAGAGTGAGTATGCTTCTTGGGTAATTTATAATAGATATTATTTAAACCACTACACCATTAGCGTTCACGAATTGCCAGAAGCATATAATACAGTAGCTAAATTCAATGAATTTCTTGAATCTATAGGGATAAATCTCAATACAGCAGGCGGAAAAATTAAGACCAGTGCAGATGGTCTTTTAAAACAAAGTAGTACGGTAGCAGAGATGATAGATGCGGAATTTTCTAACACCAAGAAAACAAAAATAGCAGGTAGTTACGTAGAGTTTGCAGAGCGCTTACCTTTGCCAGAGTTTATAAATATAGCCTCATCGGAACTAAAAAGAGAGCACCGAAGAGAGGGGTTTGAATCTGCAAATGCGGACAAAATTTTCGAAAGTACTTTTAGCACGCAAACCCAAAAGAAATAGCAGGTTTTATTCAAAGGTTATAATCTGTAAAAGTAGATTGTAACCTTTGTTACTTATAGAGTTTTGCTAATGTGCTACTTTTATACGCAAAAAGTAGTATGTCTTTTAAGGAATCAAAACTATATAGTATTTTATTTTTAAAATGCCCTAGGTGTCATGAAGGGAATTTTTTAGAAGCTAGCCCATATAAACTTAGTAAATTCAATAAAGTAAAAAAGAATTGCCCCAGTTGTAACTTAAAGTATAGTATAGAACCTAGTTTTTATTACGGTTCTATGTATGTATCTTATGGTGTTGGTATTGCAGTAGCCGTAGCTGTTTACGTTTTAATTCAAATTTTAGGGCTAGACTTTAGTCTTTTTTATACCTTTATTAGCATAATTGTTGGGCTGGTTTTAACCATGCCATATATTGGCGCTATTTCTAAATCTATTTGGGCCAATATTTTTTTTAAATTTGATAAGAGTATTGCAGCTAAAGCAAAAACAAAACCCTAAATGATTCAAGAATTAAAGGATAACTACGGACATATATTTGAAGAGGATTTAATCAACGAAATAAATCAAGTAGCTACCTTTAAAGAAATTCCGGAAGGTTTTAAAATAATGGAGATAGGGGATTATATTAAATCTATGCCCTTATTAATATCTGGAGCCATTAAAATATTAAGAGAAGATAAGGATGGCGATGAGTTACTACTCTATTTTTTAGAAAATGGAGATACTTGCGCTATGACCTTAAGTTGTTGCGTAGGGCAATCTAAAAGTGAAATACGCGCAGTCGCAGAAACCAATGCCAAGTTAATTATGATACCTATTCAGAAAATGGAAGAATGGATGTCTAAATACGCAAGTTGGCGAGGTTTTGTCTTGGATAGTTACCATAATCGTTTAAATGAGGTTATGGAAACAGTAGACAGTATTGCTTTTCTTAAAATGGATGAACGTTTACTTAAGTACCTTAAAGATAAAGCTAGAGTAACCCATAATAATACGATTAACAATACCCATCAAGAAATAGCACATGAACTACATACTTCTAGAGTAGTAGTTTCTAGACTTCTTAAAAAGCTAGAAAACATGGGTAAAATAGAACTAAACAGAAACCATATTCGTTTAGTAGATTTATAATAATTTTTTAAATGTAACATTAGTTACTGTCTCTTAGAATTACCTAGACTACTTTTATCCTGTATTTAAACTATGAATTTTTTGAATACAAATTTTTATTGGTTGGTTATTTAAGGAAACGATCATGAGACCTTGTGGTCGTTTCTTTTATTTTACTTGCCTTTATTTTACATCACTAAAAATATAGAATATGTCATTTTTAAGTAGCTTATTTGGGCCAAAGAAAGATTACTCAGGGATTATTGAAGTTTTAAATAAGAATTCTTTTTCATCTGCTATTTCTGGAAAAAAAGTACAGTTAATAGATGTGCGTACACCAAATGAATTTGGTGGCGGTCATATAAAAAAAGCAGTAAATGTAGATTTTTTTAGACCAGGTAATTTCAAAGCATATTTTGAAAAATTAGACAAATCTAAACCATTATATATTTATTGCCGTTCTGGTGCTCGTAGTCAAAAAGCGGCACATAAGTTAGCAGATATGGGTTTTGAAAAAATCTATGATTTACAAGGAGGATACTCCAGATGGTAGCATAAAACCTAGATTAAAAGTGATTTCTCTGTAAATCATTTCTTTATTTTTACAAAAAAAGACTTGTGATTAACACTATAGTAGAACAGCATTTTCCTTATCTGGCAGAAAATATAGAGCTTAAAGAAGAAATAGTACAAGTTAGTAGCTTAGTGCAAATAGAAAAAGGGAATGTAATTCTTAAGTCTGGTACGTATATTAAGGTAATTCCTTTTTTAGTTTCTGGTTTAGTAAAAGTCTTTAAGGAAGATGAAACCGGAGCAGAAGTACTTCTATACTATATAGAACCAGGAGAAAGTTGTGTTATGTCTATGACAACTTTGGTAAAGGATGAAATTAGCAAAGTAAAAGCGGTTGTAGAGAAAGATGCCGAAATGGTATTAATACCCGCTGGCAAAGCTCTTGATATTGCACGGAATTACCCCAAATGGAACGAGTTTTTTTATGATCTATTTAATCTAAAGTTTGATGAGTTACTGCATATGGTTGAGGTACTCACTTTTTCTAATAAAGACCGGCTTTTGCTAGAATACTTACAAAAAGAATCTTCTCTTCATAATTCCAAAGAAATAAAGAATACCCATCAGCAAATAGCAAAAGAATTAGGTTCTTCTCGCGAAGTAATTTCAAGATTATTAAAAAAATTAGAACTAGAAGGTCATTTGTTTTTAAAGCATGGAACAATTCAATTAAGAGACTAAGCTTCTTTACGTAGTATTAAAGTAGACATGCTTCTTTGGTTATGCACATAAACACTCTTAAAAGGGTCTATGAAACTAAGGTTATGTGTTAGCATAAGTTCTTCTAACAATGGAACGGTTAATAAGAACCGAACAGAATTATCGGGTAAATAAAATAGCCCTTTCCCTAGAGGCTTAATTTTGTTTTCTACTCCAATATCTGTGGCCATTCTTATAAAAATGGTGCCACCTATTTTTAAAACGCGCACTAACTCCCCAAGCATATTTTTAAAATGGGTTTCATTTTTTGCAAAATGTAATACAGCACTACAAATAATATGATCAAAAGAGGTATTAGTAAAAGGTAAGTTATCTAATTCTGCAACATTAAATTTATTTTCTAAACTAGGGTACAGCTCTTTTAAAAGGGCAATTTCGGAATTATTTATGTCTATTGCCTCAATGGCATAGCCATTGGCTATAAACCAATGTAAATTTCTCCCCGAACCGCAACCAGCATCTAAAATATTTTGGGAGAGAAGGTATCTATTTTTTAAGATTTGGTCTAACAGATATATATCAATTTTACCAAGTACTCTTTGTAATTGCATTACTTAGGATTAAATATTCGGAGTTGTAACATATGTCACAGCTTTAGCAAAATACGATAATTACTTTTGTAGTATCAAAAGGCATTAGTAATCCTTCAAAAAGTTAATAATTTAAAATTTTATGGTATGACAAAAAATATGGGCGGTGCAGATCGTATAATTCGTTTTATTATTGCAGGAATAGTCTTAGCATTATACTTAACTAATGTGTTACATGGTATGTTCGCATATGTTCTTATAGGATTGGCAGTAATTTTTGTTTTTACAAGTTTTATTAGTTTTTGTCCATTATACACTTTGTTCGGGATAAACAGCTGTAAAATAAAGGATAATAAATAGTGATTATTTGCAGTTATTTTTTAGTAAATTCATTAAAAACCAATTAGAATATTGAATACATCTCGTGCCTTGAATATCTTTTGTAACAATTGTTACATTGTTAAAATATATCTTAGTGTATATTTAACAGGTTACATTTAAAAACAAGGTATGGGTAAACATTATAAAGTTCTTATTATAGGAGGAGGAACTGCAGGAATAATGACTGCAGGGCAATTATTAAAAAAAGATAGGACATTAAATATTGGTATTATAGAGCCTGGTGATACGCATTATTACCAACCTGCTTGGACGCTTGTTGGTGCGGGTGCGTATGACTTTGAAAAGACGGCAAGGCCAATGGCCGACATAATGCCAAAAGGAGTCACTTGGATAAAGGATAAAGCAACTGGTTTCGATACGGTAAATAATAAGGTGAGTACGGCTACAAAAGGAGACATTGCTTATGATTATTTAGTTGTAGCTCCTGGCTTGGCTTATGATTTTAGTTTGGTTCCTGGTTTGGGAGAGGCAATGGATAAAGGTGTAGTTTGTAGTAACTATACAAATCCCAAACATACTTGGAATGTTATTAAAAACTTCAAAGGAGGAACAGCTCTTTTTACGCAACCCACAACACCTATTAAATGCGGTGGCGCTCCACAAAAAATTATGTACTTAGCGGAAAATCATTTCAGAAAAACAGAGGTGGACAAAAAAACTGACATTATTTTTGCTACTGGAGGTACCGTTATTTTTGGTGTAAAGGAAATTGCTAAGACCTTGATGGAGGTAGTAGATAGAAAAGACATTAATCTAAGATTTCATCATAAATTGGTAGCTGTAGATGCCGAAAAGCAAATTGCTTGGTATGAAATGGGTAAGGATATTACTGCAGGTGGTTGTGTAGTCATTTCAAGTGGTCAAGCAGACGAGCTAGAACTAGATGAATCATTTCAATATAATTATAAAGATGTAGAGATTACAAGGGATGGCAATCGCTACGGCATACATTATGATATGTTGCATACAGCTCCCCCATCTGTGGCTCCTAAGTTTGTTAGAGAATCTTCTTTAGTAAATGATGCAGGTTGGTTAAATGTTGATCATCAGACCATGCAACATAATTTATATCCGAATATTTTTGGTTTAGGAGATGTTGCAGCTTTACCAACGGCAAAAACAGGAGCAGCAATACGTAAACAAGTGCCTATTGTTGTAGATAATTTGTTTAAACTTATAAATAATAAAGAAGCCAATAATAAATCTTATAATGGTTATTCTTCTTGTCCATTAGTTACGGACTATGGTAAAATGGTACTCGCAGAGTTCGATTATAAGAATAATTTTATCCCAGATCCTAAATTAAAACGCATGTTAGTTTTTAATAGCAATAAAGAACATTGGAGATTATGGATGCTTAAAAAGTATGGCCTTCCTTATCTATATTGGAATAAGATGATGAAAGGAAAAAACGTATAAAATTAGAATTAAAAAGAGGAAACATTTTGTTTCCTCTTTTTAATTTCTATTCTTGTTGTTCTATTATTTATAAAAATAAGAGGTAGGCATTGCACAGTAAAAACAAACATCGTAGAGCGGGTTAAATGCTATTAACAATAAAGTTATACTTAGTAAGTCTTGTATGTTTTTCATTTGTGTGTCTCAAGGGTTATTTAATTACTTTTTTGTGCGTATAGAACTACTTTTTAAGCTTCTTTTTAGAGCTAGCTATGCTATTAATATCTGCGAACATATTGAATCTGCTACCACCAACACATTTTTTATTTGTTTTAAAATGGCCACATTCACTAAAAGCCTATCCGTGAGTTATATGGGTATCCGCTATCGGGTAACAGAAAAGACTGCATGACTCTTTATATTAAAAGTCAGAGAGGTAGGCTTCTAGTGAAAACAATCCCATGGATGGAGATGTTCATGTCGGCGAGTTTGTGCTGGGCGGCAGGGAGGAAGGTAAAACGTGTAGAAGTTACCATGGCAAGAAAAGAAAGCGGTAACAGCGGTTCAGCTAACCAAAGACGGTAAGGTAAAAAGGATGTATGCCATGAAAATAGAGGATTTTTCAGCCCAACCCTTGCAATACATTTTTGTCAATCATATTAAGTCGAGAGGCCAAGGTTAAGACGTATAATGGTATTGTATGTAGTTTTTTACATTGCTAATGTTGGCTGGTGTATGTTATGCTCTATAATAAGCAAGAGAAGCCTTTGTACATCTCTTTTTTAGTTGAAAGTATAGCTCTTTTGCTTTTAAACGGAATAAAGAGAAGTAATAAAAAACACCTAGAATTGACAAAGCGAATTATAGATCTACTTACAAAGTGCTTTTAATTTTCATTTCTGTTTTTAAAATATGATCAACTGCTTGTCTATATTTTATAGGATTTGTAGCTTTTTTTATGGCTTTGTATGTTTTCTGTGGGTTTGATGTAGATTGAGAAAAAAATTCCCAAAAACCTAACATTTTCATTTTTATAGGTGTTGGCCCGGACAAGTACTCGTCATATTGTTGGTAAATAGTGTCATGAAATTCAGAAAAAATAGACCATCGGTTTTTGGGATATTCCGTAGTGTTATTTTTTATCATACTTGGTAAAAAAGGATCAGCAATTAAACCACGGCCAATCATAAAATGATCGATATTTGGAAAACGTTTTTCAATGGCTTTAAAAGCAGAAACGCTAGTAATATCTCCGTTATAGTACAACTTGTGTTTGGTGCTACGAATGCATTTTTCAAAAGCATCTAAATTTACGGGGCCTTTGTAGAGTTGCTTTCCTATTCTTGCATGAATAGCAATGTTTTTAAGCGGGTATTGATCTAAAATAGGAAAGGCATCTAGAATTTCTTCTGCATTTTCGTACCCCATTCTCATTTTCATAGAAACCAAAATATCTGTTTCGTTGTGTGCCTTGTGTAAGACCTCATTAATTTTTTTGGGATTGCAAATTAAGCCAGAGCCCATTCCAGATTTAGTAACCATAGGATATGGGCAGCCTAAATTCCAATTTAATTCTTTATAGCCTAAACTTTGTACGTATTTAGCAACATATATAAATTCTTCCGGATCGTTAGTGATTACTTGCGGAATCACCTCTAAAGTAGTGTTGTTTTCTGGCAATAAATCGTTTTGATAGGATTGCTTAATTTTTAGCTTTCCATTTAGCCTAATGTATGGCGCATAGAATGTATCGATACCTCCAAAGTAATGATGGAAGGCGTTACGAAATCTGAAATCTGTAAAGCCTTGTAAAGGTGATGAAAGTAGAGTAGAAGCCATTTTGTTGTTTAGTCGGGCAAATATAGGATAATTGGTTGATGGTTTTGATTTAGGGTTATGATATGGTTTTTGTATTCAAAATTATAGCAAAATGTAATTTTTTGTATAAAATATATTTATAGTAAGAGTTTCTCTAATTGCGTTGTTTAAATGGGATACGGTCTAGTGCAGAGTTTTTTTGTGGATAATTTATTTGTTTTTTTAGATTGATAAAGAAAAGTTATGCCAAGAAGTAATAGAATACTATAAACGTTAAGAGCACTTTTTTTTTAAATTTTTAGCTTATGTAACATAAGTTTCAAATAGATTTAATCTATTGTATTAATTTAGTAAAATAGAAAAAAACAATAACTAGAAGCGCTTATTATGGAAGAAATACAAAAAGAACAAGAAGTTTTTGCAATGCCAAGAATTGGTGATAAAGCACCAGAATTTACTGCAATAACAACACAAGGCGAAATTAATTATCCTTCAGATTATAAAGGAGAATGGTCTATTTTATTTAGCCATCCAGCAGATTTTACTCCTGTATGTACATCAGAGTTTATGACTTTTGCTCATTTAGAAGAAAAATTTAAGAAAGCAAATTGTAGTCTTATAGGGTTGTCAATAGATGGTTTATATAGCCACATTGCATGGTTAAGAACAATTAAGGATAAGATTAAATTTAACGGAATGGAAAATATCGAAGTAAAATTTCCATTAATAGAAGATATTTCGATGAATGTTGCTAAAAAATACGGAATGATTCAACCCAGAGAAAGTAAAACACAAGCAGTTAGAGCTGTCTTTTTTGTGGATCCAAAAGAAACTGTTCGTGCTATTATTTATTACCCTTTAAGTTTAGGACGTAATTTTGATGAGTTATATAGAGCTTTAATAGCTATGCAAACATCAGACAAATTTAATGTAGCAACTCCAGCAGATTGGAATCCAGGAGATGATGTTATTGTCTCTCCAGCTGGTTCTTGTGGTGTGGCAGAAGAGCGTATGACAAGTGATGATGATTTG
>NZ_JADGES010000139.1 GCF_016744255.1 Maribacter sp. | reverse complement strand
AGGTGGTGGTTCTTTAACAGCTCTTCCAATTATTGAAACGCAAGCAGGAGATGTTTCTGCTTATATTCCTACCAATGTAATTTCTATTACAGATGGTCAAATTTTCTTGGAGCAAGATTTATTTAACCAAGGTGTTCGTCCAGCAATTAACGTAGGTATTTCTGTATCTCGTGTTGGGGGTAACGCGCAGATTAAAGCTATGAAGAAAGTATCTGGTACTTTAAAACTGGATCAAGCACAATTCCGCGAATTAGAAGCATTTGCTAAATTCGGTTCCGATTTGGATGCAGCTACATTGAATGTAATTGAAAAAGGCCGTCGTAACGTTGAGATTTTAAAGCAAGCGCAAAACGATCCTTTCACAGTAGAAGATCAAATTGCAATTATCTATGCAGGTTCTAAAAACCTGTTAAGAGATGTGCCTGTAGATAAGATAAAAGAATTTGAAAGAGATTATATCGAGTTTCTAAATGCAAAACATAGAGGTGTTTTAGATACATTAAAGGCTGGGAAACTTACAGACGAAGTTACAGATACATTGAGTGCTGTTTGTAAAGAAATGTCGGCAAAATATAACTAATAAGTTTAGAGTTTAGAATTAGGAGTTCTTACTCCTAATTCTAAACTCAAGTTTTATAACTTTAAAAATGGCAAACTTAAAAGAAATACGTAATAGAATAGCATCGGTATCGTCTACCATGCAGATTACTAGTGCCATGAAAATGGTATCTGCAGCAAAGCTTAAAAAAGCACAAGATGCAATTACAGCTATGCGCCCTTACGCAGATAAACTTACCGAGCTTTTACAAAGCTTAAGCGCAAGTTTAGATGCAGATTCTGGAAGTATGTATGCAGATAATAGACCTGTAAATAAAGTATTGGTTGTAGCCATTACATCTAATAGAGGTTTGTGTGGAGCTTTTAATACCAATATTCTTAAGCAATGTGTTTCTATAGTAGAGAATACATACGCAGGAAAGCAAGTAGATTTTGTTGCAATAGGAAAAAAATCTAACGATATTCTTTCTAAAAAACATACTGTAATTGGGAACCATAGTGATGTCTTTGATGATTTAACTTTTGATAACGTTGCTTTAATTGCAGAAGAATTAATGCTTCTTTTTACGGAAGGTACTTACGATAGAATTGAAATCGTTTATAACAAATTTAAAAATGCGGCAACGCAGCTTGTTATGACAGAACAGTTTTTACCTATTGTTCCAGTAGAAGGAGCTGTAGCCAATAACTCCGATTATATTTTTGAACCTTCTAAAATTGAAATTGTAGAGCAATTAATACCAAAGTCGTTAAAAACACAATTGTATAAAAGTATCCGCGATTCTTTTGCTAGTGAACATGGTGCTCGTATGACGGCTATGCATAAAGCAACAGATAACGCAACAGAGCTTAGGGATCAATTAAAGCTTACGTATAACCAAGCAAGACAAGCTGCAATTACTAATGAAATATTAGAAATTGTAGGAGGTGCCGAAGCATTGAATAATTAATATTATTTAATTAAGATATAGAAAGACCTTACTCTAATACAGTAAGGTCTTTTGTTTTAAAAGAATTATTTGTTTTAATTTTGCATAAACATGTAAGGCGAATAAAAAAGAAATTATGAGAAATTTTCTCCAGCTTATTATAGTACTTCTTTTTTTATCTTCCTGCGCTTCTCATTATAAAGTGCCTTTTGCTTTAGGTAAAGTATATACTCAGAAATGGATTGCAGAGGATAACTTGCAAGAGCATGGGTATAATGTTATAATTCCTATTGTAAGATTAAATAATAAGAATGCCATACTTCAAAATGTTTACCATAAAGGGAGAATGCTAAAACTTAAAATTAAGCTTAAAGAAATTGGTGTAGTTGCTATGGCTAAATTTCCAGAAGAAAGTTTTATACCAAAAAAAGATGTGGTTATAGAGGAAGAAACCGATAGTTCTCTTTCTTCAAAAGAGGCTGCTATTCTTAACGAACTTAAGGATAATGAACTAGTAGTTAGTTATTGGGTAGATGATAAAATAAACTACCATAAAATATCGAATATTCGTCATAACCCTATGATGAGTTATCCAAATTCTGTTATGGCAGAATTCGATTAAATATTAAATGGAGACATTACAAAATGGTATTAAGAATAAAAATTTGATTGCTCTCCTTAAATACCTATTTTTAAACTCTAATTTCTAGACTATTGAATCCGTTAAAAAAACTTTTTAAGCAGACTTTTGTGTATGGTCTGGCTACGGTATTGCCTAGAATGCTTTCCTTTATTTTGGTTCCATTATATACATCGGTTATGGCACCTGGTTTATATGGTAAAGTAAGTGTAATCTTTGCTTGGTTTGCTATATTCAATGTAATCTTGGCTTATGGTATGGAAACTGCTTTTTTTAGGTTTTATAATAAATCTAAAGAGAAGGATACAGTAGTTTCTACTTCCTTAATTTCTATTTTAGGTACTACAGGAATCTTTATTTGTATTGCTTTTTTATTTTTTGGCTCTCTCTCTCAGGTTTTAGAGGTAGATAAAAAATACTTAGGATATGTGCTATCTATTTTGGCATTAGATGCTTTAGTGGTTATTCCTTTTGCTTGGCTACGTGCTAATGAAAAGCCAATGAGGTATGCCGTTATAAAAATCCTAAATGTAGTCATCAACCTAGGGTTAAATGTCTTCTTTTTATTTCACTTACCAAAATTGGTAAGTGAAAATGGAGAAGGTTTTTTGTCGGGGGTATACAAACCAAATTTTCAAATCTCATATATTTTTATTTCTAATGTAATTGCAAGTAGCGTCACTTTTTTATTAATGAGTGAATTATATAGAAAAACAAAATGGATTTTTGATAAAGCGCTTTGGAAAAGGATGATGCAATATGCAATGCCAGTTATGGTGGCAGGAATTGCATTTAGTATAAATGAAGTGTTTGATCGTATTCTTTTAGAAAAATTGTTGCCGGAAGACGTTTCCCAAGCAAAAGTAGGGATGTACTCGGCCTGTTATAAAATAGCTTTGTTTATGACTCTTTTTGCAACTGCTTTCCGCATGGGTATAGAGCCCTTTTTCTTTAGTCATTCCAATTCTGAAAACCCTCAAAAAGCATATGCCCAAATCACCAATTATTTTGTAGTTTTAGGAAGTATAATTTTATTGGGAGTTGTGGTTTATGCGGATGTTTTAAAAACACTTATTGTACGTGACCCAGCCTATTGGGAGGCAATGTCTATTGTGCCAATTATTGTGCTAGCAAGTTTCTTTTTGGGAATATACCATAACCTTTCTGTTTGGTACAAAGTAACGGATCGCACCAAATACGGAGCATATATTTCTATGATTGGTGCTGTTCTAACCATTGTTATTAATCTTGTATTCATAGAATACTTTGGGTATATGGCTTCTGCGGTAGCAACATTAGTGGCTTATGGAACGATGATGTGTCTTTCCTTCTATTTTGGTAGAATGTATTATCCAATTCCGTATAACTTCAGGAAAATTGGATTTTACCTACTGCTATCCATAAGTTTTTCTGCAATCTCTTTTTATGCATTCGATAGAAATTTAATAGTTGGGAATATATTGCTAGCAATATTTTTAGGAGTATTATATAAATTAGAAAATGATAACCTTAAAAAAGTTTTTTTAAAAGATGGAAATAAAAATAATAAATAAATCGTCGCACGATTTACCGCACTATGAAACTGGTGCGTCTGCAGGAATGGATTTAAGAGCCAATATTTTAGAATCTATTATTCTTGAGCCTTTGGCTAGAACTATAGTTAAAACAGGATTGTTTATTGAGCTTCCTGTTGGTTTCGAGGCTCAGGTAAGACCACGTAGTGGTTTAGCAGCTAAAAAAGGCGTTACAGTCCTTAATGCGCCGGGAACTGTTGATGCGGATTATAGAGGAGAAATAGGGGTAATATTAGTTAATTTATCTAAGGAACCTTTTGTTATTGAAAACGGAGAGCGTATTGCGCAATTAGTAATTGCAAAGCATGAACGTGCAGAATGGATTTCAGTAGAAGAATTATCTGAAACAGCAAGAGGAGAAGGTGGATTTGGTAGTACTGGAGTAAAATAAATTCCTGCGTAGGCAGGACCCTCTAAGTAGATAATAAATAATGAGCCATTGGTATGTGTACATAATGACAAACAAGCCCAATGGATTTTTATACATAGGAGTAACTGGTAATATTGTAGAAAGAGTAAAGGAGCATAAAATAAAAGCCTACCCAAAATCGTTTACTGCTAAGTACAACTGTGATAAATTGATTTATTTTGAAGAGTTTCAAAAAAGAATTGACGCAGAAAAAAGAGAAAGACAATTTAAGAAGTGGAAAAGAGATTGGAAGATTAAGTTAATCGAAGAAATGAATCCAAGTTGGTCATATATTAGTATCAACTGGAACTTAAATTATAATAAATTAAGAAACGAATAAAAGATTTCTGCCTACGCAGGAATTAAGTTTAACCATTAACAAATCCTGTATTCGCAGGCAATAGTATGAAAATAATAGTTCCAATGGCGGGTAGAGGCTCGCGACTTAGGCCACATTCTTTAACCGTTCCTAAGCCTTTAATTCCAGTTGCAGGCAAACCAATTGTACATCGTTTAGTGAGTGATATTGCTAAGGTATTAAATCAACCTATAGAAGAAATAGCATTTGTTTTAGGAGATCCAGCTTGGTTTGGCGAGGATGTAATTTTAAGCTTGCAAGATTTAGCAAAAAGTTTAGGAGCCAAAGCATCTATATACAGACAAGATAAACCTTTAGGAACAGGGCATGCTATAATGTGTGCAGAACCTTCTTTATCTGGGCCAGCCGTAATTGCGTATGCAGATACATTAATTAGAGCGAAATTCGATTTAGACCCAAGTGCAGATAGTGTTATTTGGACAAAAAAAGTAGATAACCCAGAAGCTTATGGTGTTGTTAAACTAAACGATAAACAAGAAATAGTAGAGCTGGTGGAAAAACCAGAAACTTTTGTTAGTGACCAAGCAGTAATTGGTATCTATTATTTTAAAGATGTTGCTGTTTTAAAAGGAAAACTTCAGGAAATTTTGGATGAAAACATAATGAATGGAGGCGAATACCAAATAAATGATGGTATTAAGCGTATGATGGCAGATGGTAGAGTTTTTAAAACGGGAACCGTAGACGAATGGATGGATTGTGGAAACAAAAAAATCACGATTGAAACCAACCAAAGAATGTTAGGCTTTTTAGAGGCTGATGGAGAAGAGCTTATTTCTAATTCGGTACAATTAGAAAATGCAAATATTATTGCTCCTTGTTATATTGGAGAGAATGTAGTTTTAAAAGATACTACTGTAGGTCCTTTTGTTTCTATAGGAGACAATTCTGTAGTAGAAAATTCTACGATTAAAAATAGTTTAATACAAACGAATAGTACCATTACGAATGCTAATTTAGATAATGCCATGATTGGTAACCATGCTAAATTCAATGGTAATTTCGAAAGTATAAGTATAGGAGATTATTCTGTCTTGGAATAGTTTTTGCAGTTTACATCCCATAATTTAAAAATTGGATATGGGATGTAAACTTTTTTGTTTTTTAGTTCTTGTTAATTCCTTGTTAGAGAAAACACTTGTTTTTAGAAAGATCCAAGTTTTATGCTAATTTAGTAGCTCGTAAGGATAACCAATCTTCTCTTTGCTAAAGAACATTCCAATGAAAATTAGAAATAGTATAAAAAGATTACTGCATTTAGGATGTTTTCTGATGCTCTTTTCTGTGCTAGCCCAAGAAGATAAAATCCATATAGAAGAGAGTGCCGCGGTTTTTTTAGAAGAGTATTCTGATGAATTTCAAGAGCAATTTTTTGAAGGTTTAAAACAAAAAGGCATTGAAAACTACGATAAGGCGATAAAGCACTTTTTAAAGTGTAAAGCAATAGACCTAAAGAACAATGTAGTAAGTCATGAGTTGGCAAAAGTATATCTTTTAAATAAAGAGTACATAAATGCGCAAAACTACGCTCTAGAGGCTTTAAATAGTGAGCCAGAGAATCTATGGTATTTGTACACCTTGGTTAACGCAATGCAGATTCAAGGAGGTAATTTAGGTAGTTTAACTAAAAGTTTGCCCTATGCTAATGTGCAATTAAGAGAGAACCTAAGTAAAATCTACTATACGCAGAAAAATTACAGAGGGGCTTTGGCGGTTTTAGAAGAAATAAATAAATCGGAAAAACTACAGGGTCTATATGCTAAAATTGAAGAAGCTTTAAAAAAACAAGAAGCAGAAAAAACCTCATTTTCTTATGCGGCTTCAAACACTGTTTCTAATACGCGGACAAAAACAGACAATGGCATGCAAGCCTATAAGGCAAGATTAAAAGGGCTTATTTCTATTAAAGCTTATGGTATAATTAAGCAAGTTGCAAAAGAGGCCATAGAACAATATCCGTTACAGCCTTATTTTTATTATACGCAAGCACATGCTTTAAATCAAACAAAGAGATATAAAGAGGCTATTGCTATATTAGAGGTTTCTTTGGATTATTTAGTGGATGATATAGCACTCGCCAATAAAATATATAAAGAATTGGCCAATGGCTATACTGGATTAAATCAGACTTCTAGAGCAAATATGTATCTTCGTAAGATAAAACCCGGATTTTAAAGTATGATGCATACCATGAAGCAAGCTCTACGATATTTTGCACTCCCTATAATTTTTCTATTTGTTTCTTCTTGTAAAACCACAAAAGTAGTTAC
>NZ_JADGES010000138.1 GCF_016744255.1 Maribacter sp. | reverse complement strand
AATGTATTGGCTAGACCATTCCATGGGCAAACAAAGAAATTTCCACACATTATTTAATCTAAGAAAAAACTTAAGTTCTCTTTTTCCTTTCCAAAGCCCATAACCCTATGTACTACATTGGACTTTAAAATAAAGAAAGAATCAGAATCCATACGAACTACAACCCTACTTCCTTGTTTTTCTAAAGATTTTGGCAAGGTAAAATCATCCAAAGACAAAATTTCTTTGTCCGCATTTAAAAACCGAATATTACCTCCATAAGTAACATCTGGGAGAACCCATTGTTTATCTGCAAACTCTGTATTTAAATCCTCTGAAATTTTATTAAAACCATAATGCACAGAAGAAGATATTTTTAAAAATTTTTCTATAGGAGTTCTCATCGTTTGCCCAATAATTACAAATATAAAAAAGCCAAAACCATATTTTAGACATTGCTTAGCGGAGTTAATTTGCAATAAAGACAAAATAAGAACTGTGTAAGGAATAAAAATAGGCAAAAGCCACCTAGTTTCTACTTTGTATATTTTCATTACAATAAAAACTAACATCAAAATTACTACTTGAGCAATAAAAACCTGTTTCAACCAACTTTGAACATTTTCCTTTTTAATAACTATTATTTTTCTCCAAAAAAGAAAACCCAAAAGAGCCAATAAAGGAAGTATTAAACTAACAAAACTCTTTCCTATTGCTAAAAAAGAAGAAAGTACAGGAATTACATTTTCTTTAACCGTACTCGTTTTAAGAGCTACACTCTTGTGTAATTGCTCCATAAAATACATATTCGAAAACAAGTCGTAGAAATGCGGGAATACAAACAAGGTTACTATGCTGATTGTTAGCCCCATTTTCTTATTAAAAACAATTTCCTTAATTGACTTATTAAAAGGAAATATAGCTACAAATGCCCCTAACACTAAAATATAATTATACTTTGTTAAAATCCCTAGACTAATTACCAACCCCAACGCTAAATAGTTAACTATAGTTTTAGTTTTCAACAAACGGTTCACTATAATAAAAGTTAATACTACCGCGAGGCATAATAATGAAGTATGAGATAATCGTCTAAATGTAAAATCGATGTACGTAGGTATAGTAGACAATAACAATACACCTAATGCTGCTTTGTCTTTATTTTTTAAATATTCTTTTCCAAACAAATAAACTGCAGCGATTGTACTTCCTAAAATTAGCGCTCTTAAAAAAGAAAATGAAAATTTAGTAATCCCAAACAGCCTGTTTATTAATATTTGAAGCCAAGTATACAAAGGAGGTTGATCATCGTAAGTTAAACGCCACCATTGGGAATAATACGCTTGCTCTGCATCTTCTAGTTCTAAGGCCGATTTCATGTAGCTAATACCAATAATTGCCAGCCCACTTAGTATTATAAGTATTTTAATTTTTTTAGACGCATTTGATGCCAACATTTCCCAGAATTAATTCATAGTTATAACTGTAAACTCTCCCGACAATGGTTTTAAAGCTTTTTTTAATTCTGCAATTACACCTGGACCATATTCTAAAAATAGCTCAGAAAAGTTCGCTGTACGTTCTTGTAAGGAATAGTTTGGAAAAAGTTCGTTCTGCAAATCTGCCATTCTAACCACATGGTCCTTCAATTTAACTTTTTGCGCTTTTAAAAGGCGCTTCTCCAAAACATCAAGCCCCTTTAATTGTTTTACTTCTTGCGCTTTTACAGCTCCATAAAAAGATTTATCTGTTTGTTCTGCCATATTATACATAGCAGCAAACTGTTCTTTTAAATGTATTCTCTGCTCTGAAAAATCAATATTGATATTAGATATTTTTCTAATCTTTTTATTGATTATACTATTTTGCTTTAAAAATAAATCTTGCACAGAAAGATTCATTTTCTTCATTTTTACTTTTTGCTTTTTTTTCATCACTAAAGCAGAATTTCTTAGCAACAAAATTGGAAAAGGAACCTGCATAGCTTTAAACATATTTTTAAGCTCTAACCAATATGCTATCTCACCACCTCCACCTATATAACATAGATTAGGAAGAATAACTTCTTGATACAACGGCCTTGCTATTACATTAGGTGAAAAACGTTCTGGATTATTTTCTATCTCTAACAACAACTCTTCCTTAGAAAATTTTATTTCCGTATTATTTACCAAAAAAGAACCTTCTTTTTCTATAATTCGCTCCCGAATAGCATCCTTTAAATAAAAATAATTTATTTCTCTGGGATTGACTTGAATGTTATATTTTTCTGTCTGCTCGCCTAACCTATCTATGGTTTTAGATACTTCTTTAAAAGCAATATTTTCTAAAATATCCTTTTTTACATACGGGATTAACTCTCTTTTTAATTCCACCGAATCTCCATCTATTATCACCAGACCATATTCTGAAAATAATTCATTAGCTAAAAACCTTGTAGCATCGGTAAGCGTATTATGTTCTAAATAAGCACATTTAAACAAAGAGGCTAATTCTTTTGCATTTTTACTAGCCCCCAGTTCTTTTTCTAAAATCTTAAAAACTTCGGGAAGCCCTTCTGTAGATAATTTACCTACTGCACCAGAAACACCTTTATTCCATTGTATTTTTTTTCCATGAAGATTAAAGTAATTTATCTCCTCAAAATCATGGTCTTCTGTAGCCATCCAATATACTGGCACAATTCGGCATTCTGGGTTCTGTTCTTCTATTTCTTTGGATAGATTTATGGTAGATATAATTTTATATAAAAAATACAATGGCCCAGTAAACAAATTTAATTGATGTCCTGTTACAATGGTAAAAGTCTTAGCGTCTTTTAAAGCTGTAATATTTTCAAGGGTTTTATTAGATGCTTTTACTCCTTTATACTGTTTCTTTAATGTGGCATGCAAAACTTCTCTTTTGGCTTCTGAAAAAGACTTCTCCTTTTCTATAATCTGTTTACCAAAACCTTCTAAACTAGGGGGATTATTATATAGACTATGAACGCTTTCTTTTTGTTCTAAATAATCTATTATCAATTTTGAAAAATAGCCTGTTTCTTTAAAGGGTATATAATCTATATTCATACAATCTAAAATCTATGTAAATATAAAACTCTTGGCTTTTAGAGTTCCTAAAAATACGTTAATTACGCTTCTATGCAGTACATCCAATTTGTTATTAATAGGAAATAACTATCTCATATAAATTTATTAGATTTGGGTACTCTGTACCAAAACCAAAATTGATGAAGAAATTTTTACTACTTATCTCGTTTGCAATACCCTTTTTACTATCAGCACAAGAATTAAAATCTCCTTCAGAATTTCTTGGATATGAAATTGGAACTCATTTCTCTAGGCACCATCAAGTGGTAGACTATTTTAAATATGTTGCAGAGTTTGCCAAAGAGAATGTTCAACTTATAGAGTACGGAAAAACCAACGAGCAAAGACCTCTTCTTTTAGCTTACATTTCTACCAAATCTAATTTAAAAAATATAGAAAAAACTCGTCTAGAACACTTAAAAAGTCTTAAAAACGAAGGCTCATCTGACAAAGCAATTGTTTGGCTTAGCTATAATGTTCATGGAAATGAAAGTGTTAGCACTGAAGTTTCTATGCAGACCATATATGACTTATTGACTAACAAAAAAGAGTACTTAGAAAACACTATAGTTATCATGGATCCCTGTATTAACCCTGATGGCAGAGACCGCTATGTTAATTGGTACAATCAATTCAAAAACAAAAACTTAACTACCAATCCAGACAGTAAAGAACATCATGAAGGATGGCTTAATGGTAGAAGTAACCATTACATGTTCGACCTAAATAGAGATTGGGCATGGCTAACCCAAGTAGAGAGTCAACAAAGACTAAAATTCTACAACAAATGGCTTCCGCATGTACATGTAGATTTTCATGAGCAAGGAGTAGACAGCCCTTATTATTTTGCACCTGCTGCAGAACCTTATCATGAGGCTATTACGGATTTTCAAAGAGAATTTCAAACCACAATAGGAAAAAATCATGCAAAATACTTTGATGCTAATGGGTGGTTTTATTTTACTAAAGAATTTTTCGATTTGCTTTACCCAAGTTATGGGGATACCTACCCTATTTACAATGGCAGTATTGGCATGACTTACGAACAAGGAGGGAGCGGAAGAGCTGGACTGGCCATTAAAACCAAAATAGGAGACACTTTATCTCTAATAGATCGTTTTAATCACCATTTAACTACAGGACTCTCTACGGTTGAGATATCTTCAAAAAATGCTTTAAAGTTGAATAGCGAATTCAAGAAATTTTATCAAAACAAAAATCATAAGTACAAAAGCTATGTCTTAAATGGAAATACCGATAAGATTAGAGCATTAACTAATTTATTAGACCAGCACAAAATTGAATATGGTTTTGGTAAAGATGCAATTCTTAAAGGTCATTTATACGCTAAAAACAAACCTGGTTCTTTTAAAAGTTCTACAAACAGTTTGGTGGTTTCTACCAATCAAGCAAAAGGAACACTCGTAAATGTACTTTTTGAGCCTAATGCTAAACTAAGTGATTCTTTAACATATGACATAACCGCATGGTCTCTTCCTTATGCATATGGCCTAGATGCTATTGCTACTACGAGTACTGCGGCAAGAGTTTCGTTAGAAAGAGAAGCCACTACAAATACTCCCTTGGACAAAAATGCTTATGCTTACATTACGGATTGGAATAGTATTAGTGATGCTAAATTTTTAGCTTCCTTATTAAAGAAAAATATTAGAGTTCGATTTGCACAAAAGCCATTCTCCTTAGATAATAAAAATTATAAAAGAGGAAGTTTAATAATAACAAAAGGAGACAACAGTAATAACAAAAATTTCTTATCTACCCTAAAAACGGTTTCGAACACCTATCAAAAAAACATAATTCCTACACAAACTGGCTTTATGGATAGCGGTAAAGATTTAGGCTCAAACTCCGTTCAAATGATTTCTAATGCAAAAGTGGCTGTATTATCCGGAGACCCAACATCTACTTTACGATTTGGCGAAATATGGCACTTTTTTGAAGAAGAACTAAACTACCCAATAACCATTTTAGACGCTAACTACTTCAAGAGAATTAATCTATCTAAGTATGATGTTTTAATACTACCAGATGGCTATGGATATTCTGATTTTTTATCTGAAAAAACTTTAGGCGATATCGACAACTGGGTTAATAATGGTGGAAATCTTATCGTCATGGGTAAAGCAATAAAAACTCTAGCCGGAAAAAAAGGTTTTGATATTAAGAAAAAAGAAGAAAAAAAAGATAGTACTGCTAACCTAAAAGCCTATGATAAAAACGAAAGAGAGCGCATGAAAGATGCCATTACTGGGGCTATTTTTAAAACCAAAGTAGATACAACCCACCCTTTAGCATACGGATACAGCAACAGTTATTTCACCCTTAAACTTGGACAAGATGCTTATGATTATCTAAATAAAGGTAATGTTGTTTATCTAGAAAAAAACAACAATACACCTATTTCTGGTTTTGCAGGAAGCGAAGCTCAAAAAAGAATTGATAAAACCTTAATCTATGGTGTTCAAGGAAAAGGGAAAGGAAACATTATTTATATGGTAGACAACCCTCTTTTTAGGGGCTTTTGGGAAAATGGAAAACTCTTTTTTGCCAATGCTATTTTTATGGTAAACTAATAAAAAATACTATTGTCTCGTCCTAAATAATCTGTATCGATTATTTAGGACGAGACATAGCGTAGTCTACTACTATTAATTAAACTGGCTCGCCATACAAATCGAAATCTGCTGCTTCATTAATTTTTATATTTACAAATTCTCCCTGCTTTAAATAATGCTTCGTAGCATCTATGAGTACTTCATTATCCACATCGGGAGAATCGAACTCTGTTCTACCTATAAAATAATTACCTTCTTTACGATCAATAATACAACGAAAAGTTTCTCCTATTTTTTCTTGATTTAATTCCCATGAAATTTGAGACTGTATTTCCATAATTTGGTTAGCACGATCTTGCTTAACCTCTTCTGGAACATTATCTTCTAAAGTATATGCATGTGTATTCTCTTCATGACTATATGTAAAACAGCCTAAACGCTCAAAACGCATCTCTTCTACCCAACTCTTAAGTTCTTGAAAATTTTCTTCTGTTTCCCCAGGATAACCAACAATAAGTGTTGTTCTTATCGTCATATTTGGAACTGCCGCCCTAAAATCTTTTAATAATTGGGTTGTTTTTACATGTGTAGTACCTCTACGCATACTTTTTAATACAGAATCGGATATATGCTGTAATGGAATATCTAAGTAATTACAAACCTTAGGTTCCTTATTCATTACCTCTAGAACATCCATAGGAAAACCTGTCGGAAAAGCATAGTGCAGACGAATCCATTCTATACCTTCTACTTTTACAAGTTCCTTTAATAGTTCCGCTAGGTTCCTTTTCTTATATATATCTAAACCATAATATGTAAGATCCTGAGCAATTAACACCAATTCTTTTACACCTTTAGCTGCTAACTTTTCCGCCTCTATCACTAAATCTTCAATAGGTGTACTTTTATGCTTGCCACGCATTATAGGAATAGCACAAAAAGAACAAGGGCGATCACATCCTTCTGCAATTTTTAAATAAGCATAATTTTTAGGAGTAGTAGTTATTCTTTCCCCTATTAGCTCATGCTTATAATCCGCCTCTAGAGCCTTTAATAAATTAGGCAATTCACTGGTTCCAAAAAACTCATCTACATTGGGAATTTCCTTTTGTAAGTCTGGCTTATACCTTTCACT
>NZ_JADGES010000029.1 GCF_016744255.1 Maribacter sp. | reverse complement strand
TGGAGGAAATCTAATGTGAATACCGATTTAGAATTCTATGAAATGCGATATGGTGGAGCTCCAGCAAGTTTTTTAAGAAAATTTAGGGCAATCTATTTAGGAGTAATATTTAACGTAATTACAATGTCGGCTGTTACATTAGCAGCAATAAAAATTGGAGGAATTATGCTTGGGTTAGAGCCTTGGCAAACAGTTATAAGTGCAGGTTTAATAACGGTTACATTTAGTGCATTAGGTGGATTTAAGGGAGTAGTTTACACCGATTTTTTACTATTTTTTGTTGCAATGGCAGGATCAATTGGAGCGGCATACTTCTTAGTAAATATGCCTGAAGTAGGAGGTATTAAAGCGCTAATGGCAAATGAGAATGTTAGTGGTAAACTATCTATTTTGCCAGACTTTAGTAATAAAAAAGCAGTTATTACCTTATTTATAATTCCTCTTGCAGTGCAATGGTGGAGCTCTTGGTACCCAGGAGCAGAACCAGGTGGTGGTGGTTATATAGCCCAACGAATGTTAGCGGCAAAGAATGAAAACCATGCTATTGGAGCTACTTTTTTCTTTAATATTATGCATTACGCTTTGCGTCCTTGGCCATGGATTATAGTAGCGTTAGCTTCTTTGGTAGTGTTTCCAGATATTGCTAGTATACATGAAGCATTTCCGAATATTGCTCAAGATAAACTGGGGCACGATTTAGCGTATTCTGCTATGCTTACAAAGCTTCCTAGTGGACTTCTAGGATTGGTTTTAGCGTCTTTGATTGCAGCATATATGAGTACTATTTCTACTCAATTAAATTGGGGATCGTCATATATAGTGTTTGATTTTTATAAGCAACAAATTAACCCAAATGCTTCTGAGAAAAGACTAGTTGCTGTGGGTAGATTCTCTACCGTTATTCTAATGATTTTTAGTGCAGGACTGGCTTTGCTTCTGCAGAATGCTTTACAACTTTTTGAAGTATTGTTAACCTTTGGAGCGGGTACTGGACTTATCTTTATATTACGTTGGTTCTGGTGGCGTATAAATGCGTGGAGTGAAATTACAGCTATGTTTGCCTCGGGTATAATTTCTATTGTATTAAAGTTAACCCCTGTGGGCGATTTCTTTTTTGCAACAGAAACTGGTATTTTCCCCGATTGGATGGAATATCCTTTTGTGGTAGTGGTAACTTCTATAATATGGTTGGCTGCTACTTTTATGACACAGCCAGAATCTCCTGAAGTATTACAAAGTTTCTATAAAAAAATACAACCTGGAGGACCGGGATGGAATAGCGTAGTTCAAGAAGCTGCTAAGAATAATATTTCTATTATAGATGTTGATCAAAAGTGGAGTGTACCTAAAGGAATATCTGCAATGTTACTCGGATGTGTCCTTATATACACATGTATGTTCGCTACGGGTTATTGGATTTATGGTAAGACTACATTAGCTCTTGTTTTAACAGGTGTAGCAGTGGTTTCGGGATTACTATTAGCAAAAATATGGAATGCATTAAAGGATGATATTTTGTAACTATATGTAATATGAAAAATCGGATCCTTTCTGTAGATATTTTTAGAGGGCTTACCATTGCATTAATGATTTTAGTAAATACACCGGGTAGTTGGTCTAATATTTATGCTCCCTTTCTACATGTAAAATGGCATGGGTACACCCCTACAGATTTGGTTTTTCCTTTTTTCCTTTTTATTGTCGGCACGTCTATTGTCTTTGCTTATAAGAATAGAACTATTGATGCTAAGGTTTATAAAAAAATTACAATAAGGGCACTTAAACTAATAGGGCTAGGGTTATTCTTAGGAGCTTTTACAATTAGTTTTCCGTTTTTTAAGGACTTTCCCGAAATAAGATTCCCAGGGGTTTTACAAAGAATAGGAGTTGTATTTTTCTTTGCGGCCGTTTTGTATTTAAACACAAACTGGAAAACATTAATCCTAATCTCTATTAGTTTATTAATTGGGTACTGGCTTTTAATGAATTTTATTCCTGTTAATGGAGTGGCTTCTACTTTGGAAAGAGCGCCAAATAATCTAGCAAATTTTTTAGATGTAAAAGTCTTTGGTACACATAATTATAAACCCGATTATGATCCAGAAGGATTATTAAGTACCATACCATCTATAGTAAGTTCTTTATTAGGGATTTTTACTGGCTTAATATTAACCTCTAAGCAAGAAAAAAAAGCTACTCTCCTTATAGGAATAGGAGGAAGTATGCTAATTATAGGTTCCTTATGGGATATATTTTTTCCAATAAATAAGGCCTTGTGGACTAGTAGTTTTGTTTTGGTTACAGCCGGATGGGCTAATTTAGTTTTGGCGCTTATTTATTATGTAACAGATATAAAAGGAATAAAATTTGGGAGCATATTTAGATATACAGGAGCCAATGCTATAACGGTTTATTTTTTATCTAGCTTTATTAGTAAAATATTAGGATCTATAATGGTTAACGAGACTACTTCTGTTCACGGATGGTTGTATCAAAAGATATTTGTAAGAGATGTTATTTCTTTAGAAACATCCTCTTTATTGTATGCTTTAACAGTAGTTGGGTTTTATATGTCTTTGGCTTATGTCTTATACAAAAAGAAAATATTTATAAAAGTGTAATTAGTTAGCTATTATCTATTTGCCATCAATTTAGAAACATATTTACCAATAACATCAAACTCAAGATTAACAATGGAGTCTACTTTATAAGTACCAAAACGTGTGTTTTCATACGTGTAAGGGATAATAGCAACGCTAAAGGTATTTTTGCTAGAATTGACTACCGTTAAGCTTGTTCCATCAATAGTTATGGAGCCTTTTTCAATAGTGGGGTTGTTTAGAGTAGCATCATATTCAAAAGAAAAAACCCAACTACCATCTTTCTCGAGGATAGAAGTGCAGGTTCCTGTTTGGTCTACATGTCCTTGTACTATATGCCCATCTAGCCTAGAACCCAAAATCATAGCGCGTTCTAAGTTTACCTTTTCTCCAATTTTAAGCGTATCTAAACTAGTTTTTTCTAAAGTTTCTGCAATAGCGGTAACGGTATACTCTTGGTTTTTAGTAGCAACGATGGTTAAACAAACTCCATTATGAGCAACACTTTGGTCTATTTTAAGTTCAGAAGTGATATTAGAAGTAATAGTAATATGTAAATTACTTCCTTCTGTTGTTAAATTTGTTACCTCTCCTAATGTTTCAATTATTCCTGTAAACATGTATCGTTTTATTTAAGTAGTTTTGTACTTGTATATTTTGTTTACAAAGGTAAAAATATAATGCAGGAAAAAGGAAAAATAAGAGTAGGTATATCTATTGGAGATTTAAATGGTATTGGGTGCGAAGTTGTATTAAAAACTTTTGAAGATTCTAGGATGATGGATTTTTGTACTCCTATTGTTTTTGCATCAAATAAAACGATATCACAGCAAAAAAATCACCTTAATATTACTATTAATTATAATGGTGTGCCAGATGCCTCTAAAGCTATAGACGGTAGATTTAATGTGGTTAACGTTTGGAAAGAAACCCCAAGGCTCCAATTTGGAGAAGCAACAGAAGAAGGAGGTAAATACGCTATAAAATCATTACAAAAAGCGGTAGAAGCTCTAAAAAGAGGTGAGATAGATGTTTTGGTTACGGCACCTATAAACAAAAACAACATACAAACAGAAGAATTTAATTTTCCTGGACATACAGATTTTTTGGCGAAAGAACTAAATGGCCAAAGCTTAATGTTTATGGTGACCGAAGATTTAAAAGTTGGCCTATTAACGGATCATGTTGCTGTAAAAGATGTATCTAAAGCTATTACTACTAAATTGATACAGGAAAAGATTGCGATTATAGAAAGTTCTTTAAAAGTAGATTTTGGTATTAGTAAGCCAAAAATTGCAATGTTGGGTATTAATCCACATAGTGGCGATAATGGGTTAATAGGTAAAGAGGATGACGTTATTTTAAAACCAGTAATAAGAGATTTAGTAGATAAAGGGCATTTAGTATACGGTCCCTATGCTGCAGATAGTTTTTTTGGTTCAGACGGGTATAAAAAGTTCGATGCTATTTTAGCAGCATATCATGATCAAGGATTGATACCCTTTAAGACATTGTCTTTTGGAAACGGAGTAAATTATACTGCCGGATTAGACAAAGTAAGAACCTCTCCAGATCACGGGACGGCATATGAAATAGCAGGAAAAGGCAAAGCAGATCATAGTTCTTTTAAAGAAGCAGTCTTTACAGCATTGCATATTTTTAAGCACAGAGAAGAGTATAAAAAGCTTACAGAAAACGTTTTGAAAAAGCAAAAAGTAGGTAGATAATAAGTATAGTATTAGAACACAAGGATTTATTAATTAAATTTAATGCTTAAATATTGACTTTTATTAAAAAAACAGTATCTTTGCACCCGCCTTTTATTGGGCGCGCGTTCTAAAAATAAGTGTTGCACATGATGAAGCAAAAGGAGTTTATTATTCCTTTCTCAGGGTTGAAGCAAGGAAAACACGAATATAAGTTCGTAATAAGTAACAAGTTCTTTGAATCTTTTGAATACGATGAATTTAACAGCGCAAATGTTGATTTGCATGTTATTCTGAATAAAACGAGCACCATGATGGAGCTCGATTTTTCTGCATCTGGAGTTATAAACGTTAATTGCGATACTACAAATGAACCATATAATCAATCTGTAAATTCTGATTTACGATTATTGGTGAAATTTGGAGAGGAGTTTAATAATGAAGACGATGAGATTTTGATTTTGCCTCACGGTGATTATGAAATGAACATTGCACAATACGTTTATGAAATGCTCGTTCTTGCTGTACCTCAAAAAAGAGTACACCCAGGAATTGTAGATGGAACATTGAAATCGGATGCATTAGATAAATTAGAAGAGCTTCAACCAAAGGAAGTAAAAGACAGTAACGAAGAAAACGATCCCAGATGGGATGAATTAAAAAAACTATTAACGGGTAAATAAGTACAAATGGCACATCCTAAAAGAAAAATTTCCAAAACAAGGAGAGACAAAAGAAGAACACATTATAAAGCTGTAGCTCCTACTTTGGCAACAGATTCAACAACTGGTGAAATGCATTTGTATCACAGAGCACACTGGCACGAAGGTAAATTATACTACAGAGGTCAAATCTTAGTAGATAAAAGTGTTGAAGCTGAGGCTTAATCAATAAAATTTATATTAAAAACTCCTGCTATGTTTAGCAGGAGTTTTTTTTGCCCTTATGTTAAAGTTTTTATTCTTTTTCTTAGAGAAATACAGAAAACGTATTTGGTTTTCCTATTTTTGCTTAAAATTCAAAAACTAGCTTTTTTTGACTAAAAAGTCGTTAAAAATCACTATTTTTCGAAGATTTTGGTGCATTTTTGAAGTTTTTTACACAAAAGCAATTAATAAATGAATAAACTTACTGCGGCAATTACAGCTGTTGGGGGCTATGTCCCTAAATTTATTTTGACCAACAAAATGTTGGAAGAAATTGTGGATACCAATGACGAGTGGATTACCACTAGAACAGGTATTAAAGAAAGAAGAGTTCTTAAGGAAGAAGAAGGAGAAGGAACTTCTTTTCTGGCAATTAAAGCAGCAGAGGACTTAATAGCAAAGAAAAACATAAATCCAGAAGAGATAGATCTGGTTATTGTTGCAACTGCAACACCAGATAACATGGTAGCTTCCACAGCGGCTTTTGTTGCTTCGGAAATTGGAGCTAAGGACGCATTTGCGTACGACCTTCTAGCAGCATGTTCTAGCTTTCTTTTTGGAATGTCTACCGCAGCTAGTTATATAGAGTCGGGTAGGTATAAAAAAGTATTACTTATAGGTGCAGATAAAATGTCGTCTATATTAGATTATGAAGATAGAACCACTTGTATTATCTTCGGAGATGGTGCAGGAGCTGTACTTTTTGAACCCAATTCAGAAGGATTAGGATTACAAGATGAGTATTTAAGGGCAGATGGATCCGGGAGAAAGTTTTTAGGAATGGAAGGCGGTGGATCTTTAATGCCCGCAACTGTAGAGTCTGTAACTAATAAAAAGCATTATATTTTTCAAGAAGGCCGTGCGGTCTTTAAGTTTGCTGTATCTAATATGGCAGGTGCAGCAGCAGAAATTATGGAAAGGAATAGCCTAAGCCATGAAGACGTAGATTGGTTAGTGCCGCACCAAGCTAATAAAAGGATAATAGACGCTACCTCTAACAGAATGGGGTTAGATGGCGATAAAGTAATGATGAACATTCAGAAATATGGTAATACTACCTCTGGAACATTACCTTTGTTATTGTTCGATTATGAAAAGCAATTAAAAAAAGGAGATAACCTTGTATTTGCAGCCTTTGGAGGCGGTTTTACATGGGGTTCCATTTACCTAAAATGGGCATATTAATTAAATACAACCAACTTAACATATTTTTACTATGGATATAAAAGAAATTCAAAGCCTAATTAAGTTTGTGGCTAAATCTGGAGCTAGTGAAGTAAAATTAGAAACGGATGATTTAAAAATAACAATTAGGACAGGAGCATTAAATACAGGTCCAGAGACAACATATGTACAACAAATTCCTGTAGCGCAACAAGCAGTAGCCCCTTTAGCAGTAGAGACACCAGGAGCTCCAGCAGCCGCAGAAGCAACAGCTGCAGAGGATGATTCTAAATTTATTACTGTAAAATCGCCAATAATAGGTACTTTTTATAGAAAACCATCACCAGATAAGCCATCTTTCGTTGAGGTTGGTACTACCATAGGCGAAGGAGATGTACTTTGTGTTATAGAAGCAATGAAATTGTTTAACGATATTGAGTCCGAAGTTTCAGGAAAAATAGTAAAAATATTAGTAGATGATTCTTCCCCAGTGGAGTTTGATCAACCACTATTTTTAGTAGATCCATCTTAATAATTTTAAGTAGTAAATATTAGTTTTTAGTATCTAATTAGAATTAATAGTTAAAATTTAAAAAGATGTTTAAAAAAATACTTATTGCCAATAGAGGAGAAATAGCACTACGTGTTATTAGAACCTGTAAAGAAATGGGGATAAAAACAGTTGCAGTCTATTCTAAGGCAGATGAAGAAAGTTTGCATGTAAGATTTGCAGATGAAGCTGTTTGTATAGGACCAGCTGCTAGTAGCGAATCTTATTTAAAAATCCCTAATATAATTGCAGCTGCAGAAATTACCAATGCAGATGCTATTCACCCAGGATACGGATTTTTATCAGAAAACTCTAAGTTTTCTAAGATATGTGCAGAGCACGATATTAAATTTATCGGCGCCTCTGGGGAGCATATTGACCGTATGGGAGATAAAGCTAGTGCCAAGCAGACGATGAAAGAAGCTGGTGTACCTACAGTACCTGGTTCCGATGGATTATTGAAAGATGTAGATGAAGCTTTGGTGATTGCTAAAAAAATGGGCTATCCTGTAATGATTAAAGCAACTGCCGGTGGTGGTGGAAAAGGAATGCGTGCCGTTTGGAAAGAAGAAGATATGATTCCTCTTTACGAGAGCGCAGTGCAAGAGGCAAGTGCTGCTTTTGGGAATGGCGCTATGTACATGGAAAAGCTTATTGAGGAACCAAGACACATAGAAATTCAGATTGTTGGTGACCAATACGGAAAAGCTTGTCACTTATCAGAAAGAGATTGTTCTATACAAAGAAGGCATCAAAAATTAACGGAAGAAACACCATCTCCGTTTATGACAGACAAGCTTAGAGATAGTATGGGTAAAGCTGCGGTAAAAGCGGCAGAGTTTATAAAGTATGAAGGTGCTGGTACCATAGAATTTTTGGTAGACAAGCATAGAAAGTTCTATTTTATGGAAATGAATACTCGTATTCAAGTAGAACACCCTATTACAGAACAAGTAATAGATTACGATTTAATAAGAGAGCAAATTTTAGTTGCTGGGGGTGTACCAATTTCTGGTAAAAACTATTTACCAAAACTACACTCTATTGAATGTAGAATTAATGCAGAAGATCCTTATCATGGGTTTAGACCGTCTCCAGGGAAGATAACAACCTTACATATTCCTGGTGGTCATGGTGTACGTATGGATACCCACGTATATAGTGGTTATGTTATACCATCTAACTATGATTCTATGATTGCTAAATTAATTACTACTGCACAAACACGTGAAGAAGCAATTAATAAGATGAAAAGGGCATTAGATGAGTTTGTAATCGAAGGGGTAAAAACAACGATTCCATTTCACAGACAATTAATGGATCATCCAGATTATTTAGCGGGTAACTATACCACAAAATTTATGGAAGATTTTGAAATGAAACCTTTAGAGAATTAATAAAAAGCCCCAATGTAAATTGGGGCTTTTTTTATGCTATAATTTGTTTTCAAAAAACCCTGTTTTCAGGGGGTGTTATTTACTGCTTTCGGCCTGTTTACTATTGGTCTTATAGTATACTTTTGTATAAAGTAAATTAACTTGTTCTAAACCTACGAACTATTAAACCCACTGGTGGGAATAAAAGAGTAGAAGAAGAATACAATTTATAGTAAAAAATAGTGTTAAATACTACAAAATATCCCAACGAGTATGAGTAAAAGAGTTCTTGTATATTTCAGTTTGTTTCTATGTATTTCTTTATGCACAAGTTGTTTTGAAATATTAGAGGAAATTAAGCTTAACAAAGATGGTAGCGGAACCATTATGGTTACCTTAAACATGAGCAAGAGTAAGACTAAGCTAGCCTCTTTAATGTTATTAGACAGTATTAACGGGTATAAAATTCCATCAGAAGACGAGATAGATGAATCTTTCAAAGATGTTTTATATCATTTAGAGAATACAGCAGGGATATCTAATATTAAAAAAACGAAAGATTTTGATAATTATGTTTTTACTATTTCTTGCGATTTTAAAAATGTAGATAATGTAAATGCTATTTTTAAGGATTTAATTAAGGAGCAGAACAAAAATAATTACACCAACTTTACAACTACCAATTTATCATATAATATCTCTACAAATGTTTTTAAGAGACATTTTAAGTACGATGATACCATAAAAAAATCTTTTAATAGTCTAAAAACAGAAGACCGCAAGGTTTTCGATGATGCCAGCTATACCTGTATTTATAGGTTTGAGGATAAAGTAAAAAGTATTTCTAATGCAGATGCTAAAATAGCTCCCAATAAAGGAGCTGTGTTTTTAAAAGTGGATGCATTATCTCTTATCCTTGGAGATAAGAACGTTGAAAATAATATTGAATTAACCAAATAATATCTTTTAAATGAAAAAGTTTGTAATAGCAGTTTCTGCTTTTTGTATCACTGTCTCGCTTACTGCGCAAGACTTAATATCTAAAATACCATCTACGGCATCTGCTGTAGTTTCTATAAAAGGAAAAAATGTTTTGGAATTAATGAGTTTAGATGAATTTTCTAATTCTAAGTTCGGAGCTTTTTTAGAAAAGGAATTGGTAGATGAGACTAAAGGGAAGATAGAGACTTTAGAAGATTTTGGATTAGATTACGATAGTAGCTTCTATTATTTTTTTGAAATGAAAGACGGGGTGTATACCAATTGTTTTCTTATTCCTTTAAACAATTCAAAAGGCTTTTTAAGCACTCTAAGGAATAGTGAAATTAAAAAGACGGTAACGGAAGGAAACCTATCTTATTTTCAAAACTATAGTGGCGACACAGTAACCATGTGGAATGAAAATGTTCTAATGCTTGTTATGGCTACAGATAAAAAGATAGAAGAAGAATCTTATAATTACTATGACAATTATCAAAATGAAACGGTTGTAAAAGAGGCTGTTGAAATAGTCGAGGAAGTTTCAGAATCTTCAGAAGAAGTAGAGGAAGTAGAGGAAACTGTTGTAGAAGATTATTACAGTAGTGATGCTTATAAAAAAGAGCAGGAAGAAAGAGAAAAGAAACGTTTAGAAAGACAAGAAAAACGGGAAGCAAGAGAAAAAGAATTTTCAAAAGAGATTTTAGAAAATGCTAAGAAAATAATGGCTGGTACGTATGCAACAAAAAGTATTCTTACGAACGCTAATTATCTTAAAAGTATCCGAAAAGGAAAAGAAGAAGCTAGTGTTTGGGTTAACGACTTTGCTAGAATCTATGAGCAAGCTATACCTAGTTATATGTTAGGAGGCGATTTTAACCCATATCGCTTTATGAATATAGATAAGTTATATGGAGGTCTTTCTGTTCTCGCTACCTTAGATTTTAATGAAGACCATGCGATTATAAAGACAGAATACTCCATGAATGACGAAATGGCAGATGTATATAGACCTATGTATAATGGGAAAATTAATAAGAATTTTGCAAAGTATCTTAATGAAGATAATATGCTAGCGTATATGTCTTTAAACCTAAGTACAGAAGGAGTGCTTACAGCATACCCTAGTTTGGCAACTAGTTTGTTCGATACCGGTTCTGGAGAAACCATAGGAGAATCCGTAGCCTTAGGAGCAAAAGTTTTTTCGATGCTAATAGACGAAGAAGAAACCGCTAAAATATTTAGAGGCGATATGTTTTTAGCTCTTACAAATTTAACAGAGAAGCAAGTAACATATACAGATTATGAGTACGATGCTGATTATAACTATAAAGAAGTAGAAAAAACTAAGACGGAAACAATTCCTGGTTTTATGTTCATGTTCACGTCAGAAGAACAAGAAATTTTTAATAGATTGGTTAAAATAGGGATTAAAGAGAACCAATTAGAGGCTAAGAATGGTGTTTATGAGTTAATAGATTTACCAAGCTCTACTCCTTTTAGCATGTATGTTATGTATAAAGATAATACCGTGTTTTTCGGTAGTTCTTTAAAAGATATGGCTGCTATAAAAAATGGGACATTCGTAGCAAAATTATCTAGGGAACATAAAAAGAATATTACTAAAAATGCATCTAGCGTATATGTAAATGGAAAGAAGATTATTTCAGAAATTCCTGTAGAGTCTTTTCCAAGAGAAATAAGAAATAAAATAGATTTTTTAACCTCTAATACAGAAGATATTAAATTTAATTTCCAGAAAATTAAAGGGAATACTATGAAAGGGGAACTTATCTGGGAAACACCTTCAGAAGGACATAAAAATAGTTTTGTTTATTTCATTAATATGATAGATGCTTTGATGGATAAATAAGGATGAAAAAAGCACTTAAAACAATTTTACTACTAAGTATAGTTTCAATATTCGGTTATTGGGGCTATACTTGGTATAATAATACTGCCTCTTTATTAGGTATTATTCATAAAGATGCAGATAGTGCTATTAAAATATCGATACACGATATTAAAAAAACACTGCTGCTAGACGCGGTTACTTCTCCAACCTATTATTATAGCAACGTATCTTTTAAGCAAAAGAAGACCTCAAAAGACACCATAGACAAAAAAGGAGTAGATTTTTTGCCATACAACCTTGTACTATTTACCGTTCCTAAAATAGAGAACACATACTTCTCAGTACTACCCATTAAAGACACTAATGCGTTTAATAATCAATTAGAGGATTATGTTAGCTCTAAAGAATTAACACTACATACTGATACGGAGAACAACACCTATTGGCTAGAGAATAAAAAACAACATTGGGTTTGCGCATGGGATGCAGAAAAATTAATACTCTCTTTTGGTTTGGAAAACTCTTATTCAAAAAGTAAAAATATTTTTTTAGATGTTTTAAAGCACAATAGAGTAATTAAGTCTAAAAACAATAATTGGATTACTTCCCTTTCTAAAACCAAAGGCCATATAACATATCTAACTAAAAAAAGTAAAATAGAACTCGAATTTAAAGATGGAGAAGCTGTTTTAGGTGGAATTATAAAAACAGATGAAATTAGAGCTTACCCAGAGAAAGTAACTTATGCAAAAATTCCAGAAGCATCTGTAGATTTTTATTGGGATGGTAATTTTAAGAATAAAAAAAATAGAGAGCAATTTGTAACGTCATGGAAAAGCAATTCTTTCCTCAGAAAAATGAATTTAGACTTGCCACAGATGGTAGAATTAACCAATGGGTTTTTCTATATGGGTATAAACGGAACAACCAAGCAAACAGATACTATTGTAACATATACTTATGATGACAATTTTAATAAGGTAGAACAAAAGACACACCAGGAAAAGGAAGTGCCAAATATGATTGTTAATCTTGGAAAAGAAAAACAGAGCATAAAAACCTACTTATCTCAGCAAAATTTAATCACCCAAAACCAAGTTTTTACAGGAGTTCCTTTGTATCAATTTTATGTAGAAGAAGATACTATACATACTATTTTTAAAACAGGGGAGTTAAAAACACCTTTGGAACAAGTTACGAGTACTAACTTTATGAACTTGTCTATAAACTTTAGTAAAGCAAAAGAAGATTTTCAAATTCCGCAATTAAACTCCTATTTTAATTTACTACAAGAGCTACAACTATCTGTAAAGCAATCTACGGACAAAGAATTGCTATTAGAAGGAAATATTCAAGGTAAAATAGAAGATATTAATTTGCTTTCCCAATTGTTTTTTGGTCTTGATAAAGACTAAGATACAAACTATTTGGTCTGTTTAAAACAGGACTTTAGGTTCTATGCTTTTAGAAAGTGTTTTTATAAGATTTAAACATGTAATTAAACGGAAGCTGCTCATATAACTACTAATTTATAGAAAAGGAGAATAAACTAGCGGGTTGGTTCTGCAGAAACATGTAGATTTTTATTTCTAAAGATTATTTAAGCAATTGTAATTACTTTAGTAGTATGAATCTTAGTTATTGGGAATATAAAACGTGGTTATCTAATATAGATTTTACGGTAGTTGGTAGCGGAATTGTAGGCTTAAATTGTGCTTTGTCTTTAAGGGAAAAATATCCGTATGCGCGTATTTTAGTTTTAGAAAAGGGAATGTTGCCGCAAGGAGCAAGTACTAAAAATGCTGGTTTTGCTTGTTTTGGTAGCCTCTCCGAAATACTATCCGATTTAAAAACACACACTCCAGAAGAAATTGTAGCTCTAGTTCAAAAAAGATTGGATGGTATTAAAGCTTTAAGAGAAAATTTGGGAGATTCCCAAATAGGGTATCAACAATTAGGAGGGCATGAGTTGTTTTTAGAAAAAGACACAGAATTATATGAAACATCTGTCTCTAAAATTGCGGAGATAAATCAATTATTACTTCCTGTTTTTAAGGAGAATGCTTTTGTATTAAGTAATAATAGTTTTAATTTTTCGGATATTAAAGAAAGGTATATTACCCATAAATTTGAAGGACAAATAGATACGGGTAATATGATGCAATCCTTGTTGCAAAAAGCATTACAAAGTAATATCTCTATCTTAAATGGAATCACGGTAGAGGAATTTGCGGAGAATAAGGAGTGTGTGGAAATAAAAACGAATAGATTTCAATTTAGGACCAAACAGCTTTTTATTGCAACCAATGGTTTTGCCGCAAGTTTAATAGATGAAAAAGTAAAGCCCGCCAGAGCACAGGTAGTAATTACCAAGCCCATAAAGAATTTGCATGTTCAAGGTACTTTTCATTTAGAAGAAGGGTATTACTATTTTAGAAATATAGAGGATAGGATATTATTGGGCGGTGGAAGAAATTTAGATTTAAAGGGAGAAGAAACTACAGAGCTTGGAAATACAGCTATAATCCAAGAAAAATTAGAAACCCTTTTACAAGAAACTATACTACCAGGAGTTCCTTTTGAAATGGAACAAAGGTGGAGTGGTATTATGGGTGTTGGGGCAGTAAAAAAACCCATTATAAAAGCCCTGTCTAATCGTATTTATTGCGGAGTTAGATTGGGAGGTATGGGTATTGCTATAGGTAGCTTTGTAGGGAAAGAGCTAGCAGAAATGTATTTAAAATCTTAAGGCGTAGTCTTTAAATTAATTACTATATTAATACATTCCTAAAATGGGAATGCTAGGAATCTTTTTATGCTTTTAAATTAAGGCATAATGCTTTAGAGGAATGCATATATTGTAATACGGATGAAAAAAGCAATAAGACATGTTGGTTTAAAAATAACTCTCCTATTAGGGACAATTTTTCTGGTAGTAGGGTGCTCTTCCTCTAAAGCGAAATATAGAAGAGCATATGCTAAAGTTTGGAAAGAATTAATTCAATCCCAGGCATGGAAAGAATCCCTTGCGATGAATGAAGAAAGTGAAGCTATAAATAATGGACATAACAATGCAGGTGAGATATTAATTTTAAATCAGCCTGGGTCATTTAAGACGATAGAAAGTCCTTGGTTTTTGGATAGATATGGGTCTTTAGTATCTAGAGCCTATTTTAAAATTATTGCAGAGGCTGAAAATGCCGACAAAAGATTACAGCAAGATCATGAGTATTGGACCGAAAAGAATAAAGCATCGAAAACGAAAGACAAGGAATTAAAAAAGAGGCTAGATGTTGTAAATAGAAAATACGAAGCACATAATAATATGCTTTTGGGACTAAAATCATGGAATATCTTTAGTGAAGATAGGTCTGGAGATTTAGATTATTTTAAAGCAGAGAATGAAGAGGCAATTTATAAAATGTATTTACAAGGTCTAGAGGAGAAAAAGATGATAAATTATCTAGTTTTTCAATTAGCAAATTTATATCATTTTGAAGATTAATCGCAGGGAAATAGCCTATTTGGGTTTAAATAATAAGAGAAATTCCTATTTAATGCCTCGTACTCTGGGGTCGATGTCATTTATTACCTTATAACAGAATTACAGTATAATTTTATGCCTAAAACTACTTTAAAAGAAGATACATTTCAATTTTGTAAGGATTATATTAAGGAACGTTTTAATCGAATTCATAATCAAATCCAAGAAATACAAACAGCCTTAACCACAGAGACAAAAAGCAGTGCTGGCGATAAGCATGAAACTGGTAGAGCAATGTTACAGTTAGAAAGAGAAAAATTAGGTCAACAATTATCCGAAGCAGAAAAAGTAGCACAGTTGTTAAGTAAGATTGATATCTCAGCAGGATCTAATCATATTGGCCCTGGAACTTTGGTTAAAACCGATGGGTTCCATTATTTTATTGCCATTTCAGCAGGAGAATATGTAAACAAGGATACAAATGTATATTGTATATCTGCAGCAACACCTATCGGAAAAATACTAAAGGGAAAATCTGTTGGAGACATTGTTACTTTTAATGGTAACAAAATAGTTGTAAAAGAGATTCTTTAAATTATGCTCTAAAAGAAGAATCTCTAATAATAAGACTCGTTTTAATACTTATAGTCTTAATAGTAATCTCATCATTTGGGTTTTCAATTTCCTTAATTAAATACTTAACTGCCGTTTTCCCTATTTTATGACCAGGTTGGTCAACTGTTGTAAGAGCTGGTTGAATAATAGTGGAGTTCATAGAGTTACTGAACCCAACTACAGCAATTTCTTCGGGAATTTTTATTTTAAACCTATTAAGTGCTTTAATTGCGCCAATAGCCGCATTGTCGGTAATAGCAAAAATAGCATCTGGTCTATTTTTCATGCTTATTAAGATGTTTGCAAGTCTTTGGCCGTTAGTTAAAGAAATATTTTCAGTACTAAGAATTATTTTTTCATCGATTGGTAAATCGTGCTCTTTCAACGCTTTTAAATAGCCAGTAAACCTTTTTTCAGAATTAAAAGAATTTTCCGTTTCTTTAATAATAGCGATCCTTTTTTTACCAATATTTATTAAGTGTTCTACGGCATTAAATGCAGCCTCTTCGTCGTCAACTATTACTTGTGTACAAGGTATTTTATCAGATACTTTATCGAACATCACAAGCGGAACCCGATTTAATATTTGGAGGATATCTGTAACACTTGTAGTTTTTCTTGCTAAAGCAAGTAATACGCCATCGACACCAAATTGGGTCATGGTTTGTAACATTTCCGTTTGTTTTATTTCATTGTTTTTAGACTCTGAAATGATTACTCTATATCCTAACTCTTCTGCTTTTTCAAGAATTCCTTTTAAAATAGTAGAAGTAAAATAATGTGCAATATTGGGAACAATAACCCCAATGATATTGGTTTTTCTGGAACGGAAACCTTTTGCGAAAAGATTAGGGGAATAGTGGCGTTCTTTTGCTAGTTTTTTAACTCTTTCTATAGTAGTAGGTTTAATATCAGGATGATCATTTAAAGCACGAGATATTGTTGAAATAGATAAATCTAGTTCTCTTGCTAGTTCTTTTAAGGTAATATTTCTCTTCTTTGTCAAAATATGAGCGGTATTTGGGGTGTATCAAATATAAGTTTTTCCTTTTATTTATTTTGCAAACGTTTGCGGTAACGTTTGCATAAAATATTAGCTTAATATCATATTTATGAATGTCATATTCGTATAATTTTATCAAATAATTAACAATAACTCAAAAAACTCAATTAATTAAAAGATAGTATTATGAGAAAATTAATTTTTGCGATAATCTGTGTTTTTGGAATTACGTCTGCCATAGCGCAAACAGAAATTCAGGGGCACGTAAAGGATATTTCTGGTCTTCCTATTATTGGAGCCAATATTTTAATTACTGGTACTACAACAGGAACAGTGACCGATTTTGATGGGAACTTTATTCTAGAAGCAGATGTAGAAGGAGTACAAACACTACAAGTATCTTATTTAGGTTTTTCTAAAGAGGAACAGGAAGTACAACTGTCAGGGACTCCAATGAAAGTAGAATTTATTCTTAAAGAAGGAGGAGAACAATTAGATGAGATAGTACTTACAGGGTCTAGTACATTTAGATCTCAGAAACAAGCACCTTTATCTATTACATCTGTTAAACAAGCAGAGATAGTAAAGTTGTCTGCCAATAGTCAGGCAGATATTTTAAGAAGTGTACCAGGTATTACTGCTGAAGGTGGTGGTGGTGAAACTGCAAGTAACATTTTTGTTAGGGGTCTTCCTTCTGGGGGGCAGTATGTGTTTAATCCTTTACAATATGATGGGATGCCTTTAATGAGTACATTTGGTTTAAACTCTTCAGCACATGATGTTTATGCTAGACCAGATATTGGATTTAAAGGAGTAGAATTTGTTCGTGGTGGTTCTGCAGTTTTGTACGGAGCTGGTTCTGTAGCAGGGATTATTAACTATACTAGTAAAACAGGAGATACAAACCCTGGAAATACTATAAATGTTGAGGTTGCAGATAAAGGAAGAATTAAGACTGAATTTTATACTGGGGGTAGGCTTGGTGGTGAAGAATCTAATACTTTTTATGCCTTAACTGGTTTTGTACGTTATGATGAAGGACCTATTGAAACAGGGTTACCAACAAAAGGAATTCAATTAAGAGGTAATATTAAAAAAGTATTTGATAGAGGTTCTTTTACAATTCATGGTCAGTTTATTAATGATAATGCACAATTCTATTTACCATTACCATTGCAAGGTGGTTCTAGAGATAGAATAAATGGAAATGATGGAGAGCCTGTAGAACAATTATTAACAGGGGAATTAGCAAATACTTCTTTTAATACACCCGGAGGTGTTTATAATAGTCCGATAGCAGATGGAGTTTCTACTAAAGGGGGATATTTATTAGGAGAATTTAAATATGAAATTGCAGACGATTTAAGATTTAAGTCTAAAATAAAATATGCAAATTATAAACATAATTTCGCGCTATATATAGGTGGAAATGGGGATAACGGGAACCCTATTACTTTAGATAATTATGTAGAAAGTTTAGATGGTGGGAACCAAGGGTATCAGGCTACATACCAGAGTGGTGATCCTAACCAACAGATTAGTGGTTCTGATCTAGTAGTAGATAATTTACACGTAGATCGTTTACGTCCAATGACAGATTACTCTGGAGAGGCGTCTTTAATAAAAACAATTGAAGTTGCTAATGGCGGTAGTCATAACATTACAATAGGTACTTTTTTGGCTCGTACAGAAGCGGAAGATGTAAATTATCAATTTAGAGCATTAACAGAATTCAATAATAGCCCTCGCTTAGTTAATCTTAATTATACAAATGCAACAGGAGAGAATGTAATATATTCTCAAGGAGGCTTATATAACCGTATCGGGATGACATCAAATAACTTCTTATCTCAAAACAGAACAGCACTTTACCTTACGGATGAGATGATTTTTGACAGATGGCGTTTTGATGTTGGTTTTAGATGGGAAAAAACGGACGGAAAGTATGCTAAAGGAGGTGTAAAATCAGAGACAGTATACACAGATGCAGATATAACTACTGCTTTGAGTGATGTACAATCAGCAGATGGGAGTTTCTTAAGATCTACAGTAAAGGCTTCTTCATGGGCAGTTTCATTAGCAGGGTTATATGAGCTTACTGATGCTACAAACTTGTATGCTAACTTTTCTAAGGGATATTTCTTTCCACAAATAAGAGGATTCTCTCCAGTTCCTGGGATTAGCGAAAACCCTTATGATGCTGAAAATATTATCCAGTTTGAGGCTGGTGCAAAATTTGGAATTGAAAAATTATCGGGGTCATTGGCTGGGTATTATGTTAGCTTAAAAGATAGAATTAAAATTAGTCAAGCTATTGTTGGAGGTCAATTAGTAGATGAAACAAGATCTACACAGAATACCGCTACAGTTGGTGTTGAAGCAACTTGGGATTATAAGTTTGCAGAGAATTTTAGTTTAAGAGGTACAGCAACATATCAAGATCATGAAATTACTAAAAACACTGATGAAGATTTAGTCGGTGGTGGTTCAACTTCTGCCAATGAAGGTAACGAGTTAGCAAGGCAACCTAATTTCTTAGGAAGTTTAGGTATGTATTTTGACAATAAAATGTTCGATGCTAGTTTTTCTGCCAGTCATACAGGAGAAAAATTTTCATCAGATGCAAATACATTAGAGTTAGATGCTATTACTATTGCTCGTTTAGGAGTAGGGTACACTTTTAGTATGGGAGAAAATTATGAGTCATTACGATTAGGAGTTTCTGTTTTTAATTTGTTCGATAGTAACGGTATAACTGAAGGTAACCCAAGAGCAGGTGCTGCAGGAGCAACAGAAGGAGAATTTTTCTTCGGAAGACCAATTCTTCCAAGAAGGTTTTTTGCAACAGCTACGTTTAATTTTTAAGAGAATTTAGTTTAAATAGTAACACGCATTGGCGGTGATTTATCGCCAATGTGTTTTTATTTTATATCGTATGAAAGAGGAATTAATTATAAAAGCAAAAGAGATATTAGAAGCAAATTTTCAGGAAGGCGGATTTACAATTCCTTGCCAAGGTTTGTACCCTTTTCAATGGAAATGGGATTCTGGTTTTATAGCAATAGGTTTAGCATATTATAATATAAAAAATGCCAAAAGAGAAATAGAAACTTTGCTGAATGCACAATGGGAAAACGGATTTATACCTCATATTGTATTTCATAATGATAGCGATACTTATTTTCCTGGCGCAGATTTTCATAAATCAGAATTACACCCATTAGCATCTAAAGAGTATAGGTCTACAGGAATGGCACAACCTCCAGTTACCGGGTTTGTATTACAAAAAATGCTAAATATAGCAGAAGATAAAGAAGACATGCTTCAATTTATAGATACCCAAATCGATAAGGTATTTGAAAACCATAAGTATTTCTATCAGCATAGAGACATACACAATGAAGGTTTAGTCTATATCTATCATAACTGGGAATCTGGCACGGATAACTCACCAATTTGGGATGATATTTGGAAAACTATGGATCCGCCAAAGTACAGTTTTGAGAGAAGAGATACTACGCATGTAGATCCCTCCCAAAGACCATCTAAAAGAGAGTATGATTATTATTTACATATTATAGAAATAGCAAAAGAGCATAACTATGATGATGCTAAAATTGCAGAATTATCTCCGTTTTTAGTACAGGATCCATTGTTCAATGCCATGCTTATAAAATCTAACGCGGCTTTAATTGACCTTTATGAAAAACTTGGTAATAATAAAGAAAAGGTAAGTCAATTAAAAAAATGGCAAGAGAAAAGTATTAAAGGGTTTAATGCTAAATTGTATGATGCTGAGTTAGGAGCCTACGTGCATTACGATTTACGTAATAATAAACCAATACGTTTTATATCCTCTTCTTCTTTTGCTCCATTGTATGCAGGTATTCCAGATATGGAAAGAGCAAAACAAATGGTTAATACTATGATGGAAAAGTTTGGAGGAGAAGATAAATATCTTTGCGCTTCATTTGATCCTACAAGTGATAGGTTTAATCCAAAAAAATACTGGCGAGGCCCTGTTTGGATAAACCTTAACTGGATACTTTTTTACGGTCTTAAAAGTTATGGGTTTACTAAAATAGCAGAAAGAGTAAAGCAAGATTCTATTGAATTGGTTGAGAAAGAAGGTTTTTATGAGTATTTCGATTCCAGAAAGGAGATTAGAAAGACAGAGGCTGGTGGTTATGGAGGTAATAATTTTTCTTGGAGTGCAGCATTATTGATAGACTTGATAAATAATTAAAAATGCAGTATGGTACATCTTAGCTTTTCGGAAGAATATGTTTTAGAAGATTACTATGCTAGATTAAGACCTATAGAAATAAAAGAGACTACTAAGTTGTTGCAAATTTCTGAAGAGTTAGACTCATTTTCTAGAAAAGGGAGACGGAAGACAAAACCTAACAAAGTATATTGGAGCTAGTATTGCAAATAGAAAATTAGGAAAAGAATATCCTTTTATAGTTTATTATAAGGAGAAAAGAAAGTATGCTGGAATCACTCATTTTTATGAATATTAAAAACTATTAGATTAAGCCCATACCTGGTATGGAAAGGAATTTAGGGGTGCGGGTTTAAATAAGCATTGTAAATATTTGTTATTTCAATTTACTTTTGATGTTTTCAATAGAGAGAGAATTAGCTTTGGAGCCAGTATGGAAAATAAAATACAGAAGTAAAAGAGGATTTAAAGAACAGATTAAGACCCATTAATTAAGACTAAACTAGACCAAAATGAATTATATAGATTACATAATTATTGTAGCTTATCTTATAGGTTTCTTAGGAATGGGTTATTTTTTTAAAGAAAACAAAGATTCTAAAGATTATTTTTTAGGAGGAAAAAGTCTAGGTTGGTTTCCTTTGAGTTTGTCTACAATGGCAACACAATTGTCTGCTATTAGTTTTATTTCTGCCCCTGCTTTTGTTGGATTAAAATTGGGTGGGGGCATAAAATGGCTAACGTTTGAGTTTGCTGTTCCGTTGGCTATGATTTTTATAATGGTAATTATAGTTCCTCCACTTTTTAGATCAGGAGTTGTTAGTATTTATGAGTTTGTAGAAAGGCGTTTTCATTCATCTACAAGGCTTATTTTAAGCGTTGTATTTTTAATAAGTAGGGCCCTAGCAACTGGTGTAATGGTGTATACTGTAGCTATTATATTACAAGCTGTTTTAGATATAGATTTTGTATACACAATACTTATTATAAGTATTATTACCATAATATATTCTTGGCAAGGCGGCATGAAGGCTGTAGTTTGGGGAGACACAATACAAATGATTATTTTGTTTGTAGGGCTATTAGTATGTCTTTATTATGGTGGGAGCCTATTAGAAACCCAAGGGGGTTTAGAGAATGGTTTCCCAGCAGAGAGATTACAAGTTATAGATTTCAACTGGGGTCTAGAAATGAACCAAGAATATGGTCTATGGCCAATGATAATTGGAGGTTTCTTTTTATACGTTTCTTATTACGGATGTGACCAAACTCAGGCGCAGAGATTATTGTCAGCAAAAGACGAAGAGACTATCCGTAAGTTATTGTTGGCAAATGGTTTGTTACGTTTTCCAGTGGTTTTATTGTATTGCTCCATAGGATTAATAATTGGCGGATTGGTAAGTACATCGCCAGATTTTCTGGAAGATATAGCACTTATGACACAGAAACATTTCCCTGCTGAATTTGCTAAAAATGGAGTGAAGGCAGATTTAATGATTCCAATTTTTATCACTAAATATTTACCGCATGGACTTATAGGTTTGTTAATGGTAGGTATTTTATCAGCAGCAATGTCCTCATTAAGTTCTACCGTAAATTCATTATCAGCAGTTACTGTGGAGGATTTTTTCTCTAAAGGAAAAGAGTTGTCTTCTAAAAAGTATATGCTTATCTCTAAACTTTCGGTTATTTTTTGGGGTATAGTTTGTATGGCTTGTTCTTTCCTTTTCGGAGGAAGCAAAAGCGCAGTAATAGAAATTATTAATGCCATAGGATCGGTATTTTATGGTCCCGTTCTAGTAACTTTTTTATTGGCTATGTTTTCTAAAAAAGTGAATTATATAGGGATGAATACTGGGGTAATAATAGCAGTATTAGTTAATCTTGCTTTTTCTAAAACGATGCAGAATATCTTTAATGTAGATTTAGGAATTCATGTTTTTTGGATTTGGCTAAATTTTACAGGAGTACTACTAACCTTAGTCTTTTCATACACTATTAGCTATTTTACTGGTTGGCAGAAAGAAGGCACGGGTTTAATTATAAGTGTACTACCTAAGAAGGAAGATTTCTTTATTAAAGAGGTCTATATTCTTGTAGCATTTTTTGTTTTCATTTTAATACTGAGTTATTTCATACCACAAATATATAGTTAAATATTTATGAATTTTTTATTGATTCCGGATAAGTTTAAGGGTTCACTCACGGCAAACGAGGTAATTAATGCTATTTCTAACGGAATAAAGAAGGCAGATATTACATCTACTATTTATAGCATAATTGCATCGGATGGTGGCGATGGTTTTTTAGATGCAATTTCTAATATTATTCCAACTTCCGAAATAGAAATAGAGACGATAGACCCAATGGGGAGACCATTAAGAGCAGTGTATTTATTAAATAAAGCAAACGATGTCGCGTATATTGAGTTAGCAAAAACTTCTGGCTTAGAATTGTTAAGAGAAAAGGAACATAATGTAATGCAAATGTCTACCTATGGCACGGGCTTGCAAATAAAAGATGCGGTTGCTAGAGGTGTAAAGACTGTTTATATAGGTTTGGGAGGAAGCGCTACTAATGATGCGGGGGTTGGCATTGCAGATGCTTTAGGGTATGTTTTTACTAACGAACATGGAAAAGTACTTAAGCCAATAGGAGCTAATCTGGGTTATATTTCTAAAATTGAAAAAAACAATGCTTTAAAGGAATATACAAAGGTTAAATTTTTTGCTGTTAATGATGTAGACAATCCGCTTTTTGGAGAAAAAGGAGCGGCTTATGTTTATGGCAAACAAAAAGGCGCAAGCGAAGAAGAATTGCGCATTTTGGATGATGGATTAGTACATTTTAATCAATTGGTAGGGAAACAGATGCAAAAGAATTTTGCTTTTGAGTCTGGCGCTGGTGCAGCTGGTGGTACTGCGTATGGGCTAAAAACTTTTTTAGATGCCGAATATTTAAGCGGAGTAAACTTTTTATTGCAATTAGCCGAGGTTCCTAAAATAATAGAGGCAAAAAATATAGATTATATTATTACCGGAGAGGGTAAAATAGATAGCCAAACCATCCATGGAAAATTAGTAAATGGAGTAGTAAATATGACTAAAAGATTTAATATTCCGGTAGTTGCTGTTTGTGGTAAATTAGATGTTAATGAGGAAGAATTACAAAAATTAGGAGTAGAAAAAGCAATGCAAACCTATAACCCATCTAAAGGGGTGCAATATAGTATGGAAAACGCAGCTTCTATTATCGAAGAGTTAATAGCGGAATATTTTAAAGAAATTCGTTAATCTAAATTTGGCTTTCTTCTATTTACCTTTTTTATAGCTGCTCGTTTTTTAGATTTTATGCGTTTCTCTATTGCGGATCTTTTAGGCTTTGTTTTGCGTCTTATTTTAGGAATTTTAAGGGCATTTTCTAGAAGTAGTAAAAAACGTTTTATAACAAGTTCTTTGTTTTTATGTTGACTTCTACTTTCATCACATTGAATAAGAAGAACATTTTCTTTATTTAGTCTATTAGACAACTTGTTAAGAATCCGTTCTTTTTCTATACTTCTTAATGCCTTAGATTCAGGAACATTAAAACTCAATTCTACCTTAGAAGAAACCTTGTTTACATGTTGGCCACCGGCACCACTACTTCGGACTGCTTTAAATGTAAGCTCGGATACCAGCTGCGTTTTGTTCATTCTGTAATTATGCTAATCGTTGGTTTATAGTTTCAATAGAGATATTTAAAAACACTTTTTTACCATTTTCTAAAGCCATATTATGGTAGAAAAAAATTTTGTCTTCTTCATAAATTCCTTCGATTAAATATTTTCCTCCTTGGTAATACGCCTTACTAACTTCCACTTCTAAACCAGATTTCTCCGAAACTTTAAATTCATGCGCATATACTATGATTTTTCTTTTAGTATCTGCATACGATTTTACAATATTTACAGGGATAGTATTTGCTTCCCCAAAAAGCGACGCTATGTATAAATTTTTTGGTTGTTCGTATAGTTTTTTTGGGGTGTTTTGTGCTAATATTGTAGCATCTTTTAAGACTATAACCTGGTCTGCGTAGGGTAGTATGTCATTAGGGTCGTGAGTTGCCGTTAAAACGGTTATCTTTTCTTTTTTTAAGTAATTAAAAATGTTTCTTCGAAGGCCATTTTTTCTAAAATTATCAATGTGGCTAAATGGCTCATCTAATAATAATAGTTCTGGTTGTTGTGCTAGTACTCTGGCAAGAGCAACGCGTTGTTGTTGCCCACCACTTAAGAGTTTTACTTTGGTTTGCGCAAAAGAGGTCATTTCTATAGTCTCTAAAAGCTCATAAGTACGCTTTTTTAGTTCTTTGGGGTAAAAAACAGATAAATACTGACTTACATTTTCAAAGACGGTAGTATGAGGCATTAAATCAAAATCTTGCGATAAATACTTAATATATTTTTCTCCAGGAACGAGATTAAAAAGAGGTCCTAAAATTTGATTCTCTTCCCAGAAAATAGAGCCTTTATTAAGGTCGTAAATACCATAAATGAGTTTTAGTAACGTACTTTTACCACAGCCACTTTCTCCTATTAAAGAAATATGTTCTCCTTTTTTTATTTTAAAAGAAAGATCTTTTAAAATGGAGGAGTTTCCATAGGAAAATGAAATGGCATTAATATGAAGCATTGTAATTGAAAATTAAAAAAGTCCGTTTATTATAAAGAAACGGACTTTGTATATAATTATTGAACTTACTCTTTAATTATAGAATTATTTGGTAGTTGTGTATATCCCATATTAAATAAGGTAAAGCCAAAAATATCTGCATATTGTTCAATGGTTTTACTTACTGGAGTTCCAGCTCCATGACCAGCATTAGTCTCTATTCTTATTAATGTTGGATTATTCCCAGTTTGTTTTGCTTGTAATTCTGCGGCAAACTTAAAACTATGCGCAGGAACTACGCGATCATCATGATCACCAGTTGTTACTAAAGTTGCTGGGTATGAAACACCTTTTTTTACATTATGAACAGGGGAATATCCTTTTAAATAGTTAAACATTTCTTCACTCTCTTCAGAGGTTCCATAATCATACGCCCAACCCGCGCCAGAAGTAAAGGTGTGGTAGCGTAGCATATCTAAAACTCCAACAGCAGGCAAAGCCACTTTCATTAAATCTGGTCTTTGTGTCATGGTAGCTCCTACTAAAAGGCCACCATTACTGCCACCGCGAATCGCTAAATAGTTGGTAGAGGTATATTCCTTTTTAATTAAATATTCTGCAGCGGCAATAAAATCATCAAAAACATTTTGCTTTTTCATTTTTGTGCCTGCATCGTGCCATTTTTTACCGTATTCACCACCACCGCGAAGATTTGGTACAGCATATATACCGCCTTGTTCCATCCAAACAGCATTTGTAATGCTAAAAGAAGGCGTTAAACTTACATTAAAACCGCCATAACCATAAAGAATAGTTGGGTTGGTACCATCTAAAATAAGGCCTTTTTTATGGGTGATTAGCATAGGTATTTTAGTGCCATCTTTAGATGCGTAAAATACTTGGTTAGATTCATATTCGTCTGAATTAAAATCAATTTCTGGTTTCCAGTATAAGCTATATTCTCCAGTTTCTACATTGTATTTATAAGAAGAGCTTGGTGTTTTGTAATTAGAGAAAGAAAAATAAAAGTCGGTATCTTCCTTTTTTCCTCCAAAACCACTAGCATTACCTAAACCAGGTAGTTTAACTTCTCTTATAAGATTTCCGTTATAATCGTATTGAAAGACTTTGGAAATGGCATCTACCATATATTCTGCAAAAAAGTAACCACCACCTTTGTTCGGAGAAAGAACGTTTTCTGTTTCAGGTATAAAATCCTTCCAATTTTCTGGTGTAGGGTTCGATGCATCTACCGTAATAATTTTTTTATTTGGGGCATTTAAATTGGTTACAATAAAAAGCTTAGAACCTACATTTTCTATAACATAACTATCCGTATTTGTATGATTAAGAATAGGTGTTAGCGATGCGTTAGGGTTATCTAAATCTTTAATAAATAGTTTGTTTCCAGAGGTTGAGGTCGAGGCAGAAATCAACAAATACTTATTGTCCTTGGTTACACTTGCTCCAACATACCTATGTTTTTCGGTATCTGTTCCTCCATATACCAAAACATCTAAATTTTGAGGTGTTCCAAGTTGGTGGTAGTATACTTTATGTTGGTCTGTTTTTGCAGAAAGTTCACTGCCTTTTGGTTTATCATAGCTAGAGTAATAAAAACCTTCGTTGCCTTTCCAAGAGATACCACTGAATTTAATATCGACTAAAGTATCTCCTATTATTTTTTTTGTTTCCGTATGTAATACGATTGCTTTTCTCCAATCACTACCGCCTTCAGAAATTAGGTAGGCGGCCATAGAGCCATCTTTTGTAAAACGTAAACTAGCTAAAGAAGTAGTGCCATCTTTGGAAAAAGTATTGGGATCTAGGAATACTTCCTCCGTGTCTTGTGTATTTTTTCTGTAAAGAACATATTGGTTTTGTAAGCCATTATTTTTATAGTAGTAGGTATAAGAACCTTCTTTAAAAGGAGCGCTTAGTTTTTCGTAATTCCATAATTCTTCCAATCTATTTTTTAATTGCGATTTAAATGGAATTTTGTTGAGGTAATTAAAAGCGACATTATTTTGCTCTTTTACCCAAGCTTCGGTTTCGGAGCTCCGATCATTTTCTAACCAGTGATAAGGGTCTTTTAAAGTAGTTCCAAAATAGATATCGGAATGTTCCGTTTTTTTAGTAACAGGATATTTCACAGGAATAGATTCTTTTTTTTGCGCCATACAGAATGTTGTTAATAGTAATAACAAGGAGGCAGATGTTAGTGTTTTCATTTTTTTTAAATTAGTCTGTCCTAAATTACCACAAAAAAACCTTTGACACCATTAAGGGGCAAAGGTTTTTTATCGGAGGATTAAAATAATGGCGTTTATATAATAATACTTATACTAATTTATTTTCTAATATGTACTCTGCTATTTGTACAGCGTTAGTTGCAGCACCTTTTCTAAGGTTATCTGCTACAATCCACATATTTAAACTATTTGGTTGTGTTTCATCTCGTCTTATTCTTCCAACAAAAACATCATCCTTACCATGTGCATAAATAGGCATAGGATAGGTGTTGGTATCTGGATTATCTTGTACAGTTATACCAGGAGTGTCGTTTAAGATTCTACGAACTTCATTTAATTCAAAATCATTTGCAAATTCAACATTTACAGATTCTGAATGACCACCAGCAGTTGGTATGCGAACGGCTGTAGCACTAATAGAAAAAGTTCTGTCGTTTAAGATTTTCTGAGGCTCTCTGGCTAATTTCATTTCTTCTTTAGTATACCCGTTTTCTAAGAAAACATCGCAATGTGGTAAAGCATTTCTACCAATAGGATAAGGGTAAACCATTTCTCCCTTTATACCAGCAATTTCATTTTCTAACTGCTGTACAGCTTTTACACCAGTACCAGAAACAGATTGGTAAGTAGAAACTACCACACGTTTCATTTTATATTTATTATGTAATGGAAATAATGCCATTACTAACTGTATTGTTGAGCAGTTTGGATTAGCGATAATTTTATCTTTCGCAGTTAATTCATTTGCATTAATTTCTGGAACTACTAATTTTTTATTTGGATCCATACGCCAAGCCGAAGAATTGTCTATTACGGTTGTACCAACTTCTGCAAATTTAGGAGCCCATTCTAAGGAGGTGTCACCACCAGCGGAGAAAATAGCAATATCTGGTTTTGCTGTAACAGCATCTGCTAAACCAATAACGGTATATTCTTCTCCTTTATAGGCTAATTTTTTACCTACGGATCGTTCCGATGCAACCAATAATAATTCTGTAATAGGAAAATTACGCTCTGCTAATACTTTTAGCATTACCTCTCCTACCATTCCTGTAGCTCCTACAACTGCTATTTTCACTTTGAAAGTATTTTAAATATTAAATGCAAATTTAAGCAATACTAAGGGTTGTACAAGTTTTAAAATGAAGAATAATTAATATTTAACAAAATGTTTTATTTGTAACAATTAAGAGTTAAAGATAAAAAAACCTCTACGGATTAAGTAGAGGTTTTTAATTTATACAAAACTTTATAAAAGTAAAATGTAGTTGGTTACTTTTTTAAAGAGTCGCGAATTTCAGTAAGCAATTCTTCTGCAGTTGGTCCTGCTGGAGCAGCTTCTGGTTCTGGAGCTTTTGTTTTGTTGTAAGCTTTTACAAGTAAGAACATGATGAAACCAACAATAATTAAATTAATAATAGCGTTCACCCATGAACCCCACATAACAGCATTTTCTGGTGAAGTAACAACGCCAGCAGCATCAACTACTGCTTGATCAAGTACAATTTTTTTGTCTGCAAAATCAACCCCTCCTGCGAAATGACCAACAAATGGCATTACGATATTGCTTACAAAGCCTTTAATTACTCCGCCTAAAGCGGTTGCCATAATAACTGCTACTGCAAAATCAATCACGTTTCCGGTCATGATAAAATCTTTAAATTCTTTTAACATAATTTTTAGTGTTTAATAGGTTTATATAATTAGACGCAATGTAATAAAAAAAGTCACATTTAAAATTTAGAAATTAACTTATTAAAGTTCTTTTAACGCGCGACGAAATACTTGTTAAAAGCTCGTAAGAAATAGTGTTTGCAGTACTTGCGAAATCTTCAGCATTGTTTTGTTTTCCAAAGAGAATTACTTCATCTCCTTCTTTACAATCAATATTGGTAACATTTACCATAATCATATCCATACAAACATTTCCAATAATGGGTGCTTTTTTACCATTTACGATAACAAAAGATTTGCCTTGTCCGTATTGTCTTCCTATGCCATCTGCATGGCCAATAGGTAGAGTAGCGGTAACGGTATCCTTTTTTGCAATAAAAGCTCTATTATAGCCAAGGCTTTCTCCGGTTTTTAAAGTATGTTTTTGAGAGATTATAGTTTTTAAAGAAGCTATAGGTTTTAGTTTTTTATCTATAGTAGGGTTATTCCCGTAGCCATATAACCCTATACCACTACGAACCATATTAAACTGCGCATCTGGGTAATTTAATATTCCAGAAGTATTTAGAAGATGATACATTGTATTATAACTAATTCCTTGGCCTATTTTTTCTTTAATAGTATAGAAAGTTTTGATTTGGTTTTGGGTAAACTCTTCTTCATTTAAGTCATCAGAAGCAGCAAGGTGAGAAAACACACTTTTAATCTTTAAAGAACTGCAAGTATTCAATTTTTGTAGAATTTTGGGAATATCCTTAATGGTAAAACCCAATCGATTTAATCCCGTATTAAATTTTATATGTACTGGATAATTTTTTTGTTTTTCTTTCTTAGCAATCTCAATAAATTCTTGAAGGATTTTTAGAGAATACAAACTAGGCTCTAGTTTATTATCAAGGATAATTTTAAAATTTACAGGTTGTGGGTGTAAAACTAAAATAGGTGTTTTAATACCAGCATTGCGTAACTCTACGCCCTCTTTTGTATATGCTACGGCCAAATAATCTACCCCTAAATCGGATAATTTTTTGGCAATTTTACAGGCATCACTACCATAGGCAAATGCTTTGACAACAGCTAAAAATTTAGTGGTTTGGTTTAGTTTAGATCTTAAAAAGTGGTAATTATGTTCCAGAGCGGCTAAACTAATCTCTAAAATTGTCTCTTTTGTTTTAGCCATTAGTTCTTTTTTTTTGCTTTAATCTCTTGCGATTCTACAGGATACTCTTTTATTTTTTCTTTTAATTGTGCTTTATAAAAAGAGCCTCTGCTAAGAGGTTCGTAAGACTCTACTTCACCTAAAAGAACAAGATCGTCGCTATTTGCTTTTCTAAAACTATAGTTTGCTAAGTTTCCAGACCTGGTACAAATAGCATGCACTTTGGTTACGTATTCTGCAGTAGCCATAAGATTCGGCATAGGCCCAAAAGGGTTTCCTTTAAAGTCCATATCTAATCCAGCAATTATAACACGTATTCCTTTATTTGCTAGGTCATTACAAACTTGTACAATTTCATCATCGAAAAATTGGGCTTCATCAATACCAATAACATCGCATTGGGCTGCTAAAATTCTAATTTTTGCAGCAGAAGATACTGGTGTAGAATGGATTTCATTAGAATCATGAGAAACTACTTTACTATCATCGTAGCGTGTATCTACTATGGGTTTAAAAATTTCAACTTTTAATTTTGCAAATTGGGCACGCTTTAGTCTGCGGATTAGCTCTTCTGTTTTGCCAGAGAACATAGATCCTGCAATGACCTCTATCCAGCCAAATTGTTCTTTATGATTAACCGTATTTTCAAGAAACATTTTGTAATTTTAGACGAAAATAAGGTGTTTTTTCGTTCTTATTTAATGATGATATAAATTTAAGAAAAAAGACGCACCTTTTCCGAAAGGATAAAAATGATGCCATGAAAAAGAAATTGAAAAGCGAGTTGGTAAAACTTGCAACACAAATTATTACCGCAGAAGATGTTACAGAGATTAAAGAGCTCTATGAGGTTAGTAAAGATTTGTATGAAAAGTTAGCGGTATTAAAATTTATAGACGATAAATTAAAGGATGTAGAAGTAAGCGTCACTAAAAACCCGATTGCTACTAAATTTGAATCCATGGCAAATGCCGTTTTAAATGAAAATACTTCTGTGCCAGAAAGTAATCCACATACAGAAGACATTATAACTCCAGGGATGGATACCATAAAAGATATGGTCTTAGAAATGCCTGATACGGAAAAAGTAGATGCCGCTTTATCAGAGTTTATGGCAAAACCAGACTATGCAAAAAATGATAAAGAGCTCTTTATGGCTAAAGGGGATGACATTGTAGCAAAGAAAAAAAAATCTATTAATGACCGACTAAATACCAAAGAGATTAAAGTAGATTTAAATAATAGATTAGCCTTTGTAAAAAACCTTTTTAATGGCAGTACAGAGGACTACAATCGTGTTTTGTCACAGTTAAGCACCATAGATTCCGAAGAACGTTCTGTTGCTTTTATAATAAACATGGTAAAGCCAGATTATAATAATTGGGAAGGGAAAGAGGAATTAGAAGCTCGTTTTATGGAGTTAATTGAGCGTAAGTTTACTTAGGTTATAAATCTGGTAAAAATTCAGAAGTGAGCTTGCATTAGCAAATAATCTTATAAGGTGTTAAGTACTGTTCTTTTTAGTTTTACAAGTGTTCTTTTTCAGCTTTTTTCCAAAAGTAAACGGCAAAAATGGTAGTTATAATCGGAATCATAAATCCATATTCATCGATCCAAACTGTAGTAGTATCATTTGTAATGGTCAAAGGGGTGCATATTTTTTGAATATAAATGTTGTGAACAGAATGATACAATGCTGCTGGCCATAAGCTATTAGATTTAAAAGTGTAATAAGCTAAGATTACAGAAATTCCAATTATCATAATAGTAAAAGCACTCATGTGTAACAAAAGGGTATCACTTCTTCCGTACATTAAATTTATTATAGGGTAATGCCAAACGGCCCAAATTGTTCCACTTACAATTGCGACAGCTTTAAATGACATTACCTTTCTTAATTCGAATATTAAAAAGCCACGCCACCCAATTTCTTCTCCCAAGGTAGAACCCAAATTTTTGATTACACCAACAGTTAACAATAGAAAAACCATTACTATTATAACAATTGTTTGATTAGAACTGTCCATACCTAACTCACTACTCCATTGTAATATTCTTTCAGAATTTAGGATATCTCCAAAGCCAAATAACCAAATTAAAACATAAGCAATAGAAACATAGAGTATAGGTGTAAAGAACGAGAGTTTTAAGTATTTAAGTTCCTTTAGATTCCAGGGTAAATTTAAAATTGGTCGTTTCCTTATTTTTAGTGTAATGAATGATGCTAAAGCGGGTGAAATCATTAATGCTCCAACATAGATACTAGAGGGATTTAATTTTAAAATCGCATAATATGCTATGGAACTTAAAGTAGTAAGTAGAAGCAAAAAGAGAAATATTGTTTTCCATATCTCTCTAATGTTTGATGAGTTTTTTAACATTTGTTACTCTTCATTGGTTTTAATGAAGACGACATATTGGAAGTTTTGTTACATTATGTCTAGAAGTAAGATTATAACACCTCCCTTTTACTGGGTACTGTTATTTTAAGGTCATTAATATAACTAAACCCTAATAAATATTAAAACATAAAAAAACGGTATACTGGATAGCTAAGATTATTAATGCTACGGATGTTTTTTTCGACTTCCAAGTATTTTTTTTCAATATGAAATGATAAAGAGAGTATTTACTCACTCTGTCTTCCTTTAATGGTAGTAGAGTTATTAGGAGTAATATAATCTAATAAAGGCAGCGTTCTTTTTTAATTTTGTACTAGCTTTTTTCGCATATTACATGATTAGTGATGGATAGCAAACCTTAGCAGTTATTGGTTTAATAATTTTATTGGCATCCTATTTTCTTGGAAAGAAAGTAAGGCCGTAAATTTGCAGTATGGGAAAACTCTATATAGTACCAACGCCAATAGGTAATTTAGAAGATATTACATTACGTGCCATACGCGTATTAAAGGAAGCAGACCTTATTCTGGCAGAAGATACTAGAACAAGTGGTAAGCTATTAAAACATTTAGAAATTGGCACACCAATGCAGAGTCACCATATGCATAATGAGCATAAAATGGTAGATGCCTTAGTCCATAAGATACAAGCAGGAACCACCATTGCTTTAATCTCTGATGCCGGTACGCCAGCAATATCGGATCCTGGATTTTTACTAACAAGAGCTTGTGTTGCGGAGAATATAGAGGTAGATTGTTTGCCAGGAGCAACGGCTTTTGTGCCAGCACTAGTAAATAGTGGCTTGCCGAATGATAAGTTTGTTTTCGAAGGGTTTTTACCAGTTAAAAAAGGTAGGCAAACCCGATTGAAACTATTAGCAGAAGAAACAAGAACCATCATTTTTTATGAATCCCCTCATAAGTTGGTAAAAACATTGGGGCATTTTGTTGCATATTTTGGAAAAGAAAGACAAGTTTCCGTCTCCCGAGAACTTACCAAAATGTATGAAGAAACGGTAAGAGGAACAGCCGAAGAGGTTTTAAAACATTTTACAGAGAAACCTCCAAAAGGAGAAATAGTAATTGTAGTAGGAGGAAAAAAATAAGAGAGATAAGAGTATGAAAATAGAAGAGTTTAAGACAAAATTAAATAACACCATGGCGGAAATAGAATTTGCCGATACCATGGCTGTTATAGAAGAAAATTACGATTTTACACCAATCGCTTTTACCAACGGAAAGTTACAAAATAAGGCAGGTGAAAATTCAGGTTCTTGTAAATTGTTTGCTTTTGCAGCATTGCAAGGTTTTACGGTGAACGAAACATTAAGATGTTTTGGAACCTATTATTCCGAGGAAGTTCTTTTTAATTTAGACGGAGACAATCATCCCAATATTAGAAACTTTATGTTATCTGGTTTTGAGGGTATTTCTTTTGATGGAGAAGCTCTACAAAAAAAATAATTCATTTTGCAAAAGCTCCTCTCCGAAATTAGAGCTTGTAAAGTATGCAAAGAGCATTTACCCTTAGGGCCAAGGCCAGTTGTGTCTGCCCATGCCGATGCTAAAATTGCAATCATTGGGCAAGCCCCTGGGACCAAAGTACATACAACAGGAATTCCTTGGGACGACCCGAGCGGTAAACAGTTGCAAAAATGGTTGGGAGTTTCGGATGCTACTTTTTATGATGAAAAACAAATAGCTATTATCCCCATGGGGTTTTGTTATCCAGGGAAAGGTAAAACAGGAGATTTACCCCCAAGACCAGAATGCGCACCCTTATGGCATACATCACTTTTTAATGAACTTCCTAATATAGAATTGGTTCTTTTAATAGGGGTTTATGCGCAAAAATATTACTTAGGAAAAAAAGCAGAAAAGAACTTAACAGAGACGGTTAGAAGGTTCGAGAATTACTTGCCAAAATATATGCCATTACCGCACCCTTCTCCAAGAAACAGATTTTGGCTTACTAAAAATCCTTGGTTTAATACCGATGTATTGCCGGTGTTGAAAAGTAGGGTAGCCAAAAGTTTGTAAATAAATTCTTTCAGTGTAAATTTCCTGAATGAAATTGAAATTAGAATTTGAGGACCAATCCTGTCCTAAATAAATTCAGGGCACATAAAATCTAGCCATTTTACAGGTTTTACGGCCTAAATATATTGATTTTCAAAAAAGAACCCCTTGTACA
>NZ_JADGES010000137.1 GCF_016744255.1 Maribacter sp. | reverse complement strand
AAATAGCACCATTTTATAATGATGCTTCTCCAAGTAAACCTATTTTATATAAAGTGTTAACCAAATGAAAAATAGCCTAAAGATAGAAGGATTTTGCATGCTAGGGTTAGGCATATTCATGTTTCCTATTTTAGTATATTTTATCGGCATATATTTTGCACTACCTCTTTGGCAAATGGCAGGAATCATTTTATTTTCGCATTCTTGTTTGGGTATAATGCTAGGATACGGCTTAAAATATAAGGAAGGGTTTAATTTTACATACCTAGAAAAAATAGAGAAAACAGAAAAATAATATGATAGAGAGTTTTTTAGGATTACTTCTAGGTATTGTAAGTACATTTTGGGGATATTCTTTTTTTAAAAAGAAAGAGAGTAAAGAACTTACAACACATCAATCTACCGTTTTACTAGAAAAAATAAAAAGTGTTTGTAAGTTAATTTCTGTAGAAGGAGATTTTGCAGAAATATATAAGTATGAAAATACCAAAGAACGTTTTATGAGTTTGGTGAGCAGTAAAAAGAAAGCACTTATTCTTATTAATGCTAAGGTGCAAATAGGATATGACCTTAAAAAGATTTTTATGTATGCAGATACCAAAAACAAGAAAATTATTTTGGAACAATTTCCGCAACCAGAAGTACTTTCGATAGTCCCAGAATTAGAATTTTATGATATTAAAAATGGTTTTTTTAATTCTTTTACCCCAGACGATTTAACAACTTTGAACCAAGAAGCAAAAAAACATATTAAAGATAAAATACCCGAAAGCGGATTAATGGATACCGCTAGCCGCGAGGCTCTAGAGGCTGTTTTGTTAATAGAAAGTATAGTGCAAACAATAGGGTGGCAGTTAGATTATTCTGCTCTTGAGTTAACGGAGGCAAAGAAAAAATTATTAGACACATAAAATGAAAAAGATATTTATACTTGTAATGGTATTAATTAGTGCCGTAAAATGGACTAGGGTTATCGTTTACAATTCTGTTTCTATTCCTTAGCTTTTAATTATGAATATAGAAGAATTTAGAGAGTATTGTTTAACGAAAAAAGGAATAACAGAGGAGTTTCCTTTTGATGCCCATGCGCTTGTTTTTAAAGTTATGGGAAAAATGTTTGCATTGTGTGCCTTAGAAAGAAGACCGCTACAAGTAAATCTTAAATGTAACCCAGATAGGGCTATTGAACTTAGAGAAGAGTATGATGGTATTATTATACCTGGGTATCATATGAGTAAGATACATTGGAATACAATGTTCTTAGAACAAATTGCACCAGAACTAACCAAAGAGCTTATAGATCATTCTTATGATTTAGTAGTATCTAAGCTCACAATAAAACTTAAAAATACCTTAAACAAACTTTCTTAAAAGTCTATTTACATATCTTTAGGCAATATTAATAGTAATGCTCAAAATATGCAGGAATTAATTTCCTTTTATACCCAAGAGATAAGTAAATACAAGAATGAATTAGCACGTGTAAAAAAACAATTATATGCATCTAGTATGTTGCGTTTATTTGTTTTTTGTGTAGCAGCCATAGGTATTTACTTTTTGTATGGGAATACGAAGTTTATTGTTGGTATTGTTTTAGTAACAATAGTCCTGTTTTTATATTTAGTAACAAGGCATAGTCAGTTACAAAAGCATCGTGATAAATTAAAAGCATTAATTGCAATTAATGAAACGGAAATAGAGGTCCAAGAAAGAAAATTTCAGCATTTACCAGATGGGGAAGAATTTAAAAACCCGTTGCACTACTATAGCCAAGATATAGATTTGTTTGGCCGCGGTTCTTTTTATCAATATAGTAATAGAACAGCTTTAAAACATGGTAGCGAGACGCTTGCAGAGCTATTTAACGAAAACTCTATAGACAATATAGATGAGAAACAAGAAGCCATAAAGGAGCTTAGTAAGATGCCTAAATGGCGGCAAGAATATTCGGCAATAGCATCTTTGTCTAAAACAGAAACACAGGTAGATGCTATTGAGAAATGGCTAGTAAACTACACCCCATTTATGCCCAAAATTATGAAGTACATACCTTTGGTTTTTTCTGTATTTTCTTTAACTATATTAACGCTTTACTTTCTAGATATACTTCCAGAATCTTCATTAATAATTTGGTTATTTGTGGGCTTAGGAGTTACAGGAATTTTTACTAGAAAGATAACCAGGTTAGGTACTAATTCTTCCAAGGTTCAAGATACTTTTGAGCAGTATAATAAGCTATTAACTATTCTAGAAAATACAGAATTTAAGTCTGTGTTACTGCGAAAAAGAAAGGAAGAGATAATTTCTGATAATAGAAGAACGTCCAAAGTTATTCATGAGTTTTCTCGGCATCTTGGTGCTTTAGATCAGAATAGCAATATGGCGTATTTAATTTTTGGTAACGGCCTTTTTTTACGTGGATTAGCTACCTGCTTTAAAATTGAAAAATGGATTGCTATACATGGAAAATCTGTAGAAAAATGGTTTAGCGTAATAGCTTTTTTTGATGCCTATAATAGTTTAGGGAATTTTGCATTTAATCATTCAAAATATACCTACCCAAAGCTTGTAAATGATACTACAATAATTAAATCTAAAAATGCAGGACACCCATTACTTAATCCAGAAACTACAGTATTAAATAATATACATATAGATAAGGAACAATTTTTTATAATTACCGGAGCCAACATGGCAGGGAAGAGTACATTTTTACGAACCGTTTCTTTGCAAATAGTTATGGCAAATTTAGGCCTGCCTGTTTGTGCTAAAGAAGTTACCTATTCTCCCATAAAATTAATAACTAGTATGCGAACTACAGATTCTCTTACGGATGATGAATCGTATTTCTTTTCCGAATTAAAACGATTAAAGTTCATTGTAGACCAAATACAATTAGATCGTTACTTTATTGTTTTAGATGAGATATTAAAAGGAACTAATAGTACAGATAAGGCAATTGGTTCTAGAAAATTTATAGAAAAATTAGTACGTTCTAAATCTACAGGAATAATTGCTACTCACGATTTAAGTTTATGCGAATCCGCAGAGGAGCTAACACAAATAAAGAACTATTATTTTGATGCTGAGATAGTTAATAATGAGCTGCATTTTGATTATTCTTTTAAGAAAGGTATTTGTAAAAATATGAACGCTTCCTTTTTGCTTAAAAAGATGGAAATCGTGGATTAGCTATCTAATCAATATAACTATATTTTTATTTTACTTAGAATCGATTGATGCTGTTTTTTTATTAGTGTTTATCAATAAAATAGGCATAATCTTTTAGAGAGTTAGTCTAAACCAATTTTCCATTCACCTACAGTTAAACGTATTTCACCGATAATTAATTTTTTTATTCAAGTAATTAGTGGAGATTTGTAGTATAAATCTGATAATATGTTAAATGTATTGTTTATTGAGGATGATGCTATTGAAACAATGAAACTAAATAGAACTGTTTCAAAGTTACAATTAAAGCACAAAATTACAGAAGCTAAAAATGGGGAGGAAGCCCTCGCATTTTTGAGGTCTGATGAGGTATTACCAGATATTATACTATTAGATTTAAATATGCCGAAGATGAGCGGTATAGAATTTTTAGGAATATTAAAGGAGGATCCTATCCTTAAGTATCTTCCTACAATTGTGCTGACAACATCTGAAAATAGAGCCGATTTGTTAGAATGTTATCGTATAGGAATAGCGGGTTATGTTATAAAGCCCTTAAAATATGAGGATTACGAGATAAAAATGGCCAGTGTTTTTACATATTGGGAGTGCAATGAGTTAGTTAAAGCCTAGCCTTAATTTCGCTTTTCACAACAATTTTTTTACAAAAAGAAGTATAATTCCTACATTTATTCAAGAAATTGATTATAATTTTTTGCAATGAAAGGAATAGTTTTTACAGAATTTTTAGAAATGGTAGAGTCGGAGTTTGGCCTAGAAGTGGTCGATTCTATTATAGAAGCTTCTAATCTACCCTCAGAAGGAATCTATACCTCTATAGGAACCTACGATTTTAATGAAATGATTAGTCTAATAACTAATCTAAGTTCTAAGGTAAAAATACCTATAGATGATTTAATCTATGCCTTTGGCCTCTTTTTATTTTCTAGCTTAGTAAATGCGCACCCAGAGGTTGTTGCAAATTACAAGTCTCCTATTTCTCTTCTCTACTCTATAGAGGATCACATACATGTGCATGTGAAAAAAATATACCCAGAAGCAGAATTACCAACATTTAAAGTTTTGGAGAAAACTAAAAATTCAATTTCTTTAATATACTGTTCTTCCAGAGGTTTATATAGATTGGCTCATGGATTAATAGAAAAGTCGTTTGAACATTTTAATACTACGGCGAAAGTAAAATATAAATTATTGCAGGAAGATGGAACAGAAGTAAAATTTGATATAGTACAAGATGGAGAATAAGGAAATAGTTTTACTTAAAAAGGCACTAGAACGACAGAAAAAAGCGAGAAAGCAGGCCGAAAACATCTTAGAAAAAAAATCTAAAGAGTTGTATGATACTTTGATACAACTGAAAGAAGCAAATAGAATTTTAGAAAATTTACTAGACGATGAATCCTCTCAAATGGGGAATGTGTTTGTGAATATGGTGGATCCTTATATCGTAATGGATTTAAAAGGGAAAATGATAAAAATGAATACGGCCGCTGAGGAATTTTTGGGTTATACTATTGAAGATGATATATTACTGTCCGATTTAGTGCATCCGGAGTATAAAGAATACTCCAAAAATTCCTTTAGTGCTCTTTATGCTACAGGGGTTATAAAAAGATTTAGGCCAAGAATATTTACCAAAGAGAAAGGCTTAAAATACATAGAGATTAATGGTAGTATTATCAAAGATAGTTCTGGTAAATCGATTGCCGCGCAGGGTGTTTTACGGGATATTACGTATGAATCTGAGATGAAATCTTTGTTAGATTTGCAAAGAAAAAGATTAAATATTATTGTTGAAAATTCTCCACTTGGAATTCTGTTAACCGTAAAAGGCGAGTTAATAAAAAGCAATAAGACAATCCAAGAAATGTTAGGGTATTCCGAAGATGAATTAATGGTATTACAGACACAAGATTTTATTTCGTTGGAAAGCTTAAAGGCATCTCAAGAGCTCCGAGACGAAATGTACGCAGGAAATATTCATCATTTTTCGTTGAATAAAAAGTACTTAAGAAAAAATGGCACCTTCTTTTCAGCTAAAACAACGGTAAATGCGGTTCATAATAATAAAGGTTTGTTAGAGTATGAGGTAGCATTAATCGAAGATATAACCAATGAGTTAGAGCTCGAAGAGGAAAAAATTCAATTAGTTAAAGATTTAGAATCTAGTAATAAAGGGCTACAGGAATATGCGCATATTGTCTCTCACGATTTAAAATCTCCCCTAAGAAGTATAAGTGCACTAACCACATGGATGTACGAGGATTATAAAGATAAGCTAGATGATAATGGTGTTTTTAACCTTAAAATGATGCAAGAAAAGGTGGAATCTATGGATAAGCTTATAGATGGAATCTTAAAGTATTCTACTATAAAAAGCGATAATTTAGATAATTCTAGTGTAGATGTAAATGAGGTGGTTAAAGAGATTACAGATATAATTTATATACCAGATCATGTAAGGGTAGTAGCAGTAAATACGTTGCCAACTATTTTTGCAGATCGTACAAAAATTCACCAATTAATCCAGAATTTTTTGAGTAATGCGGTAGTGCATATTGAACAAAAAAACGGATTAGTAGAAGTCGGTTGTGTGGAACGACCAAAATATTGGGAATTTAGTATTAAGGATAATGGTGTTGGTATACCGAAAGAATATCACGAAAAGATTTTTAAAATATTTCAATCCATTGGTAATAAAGAGCGATCTACAGGTATTGGCTTATCTATAGTAAAAAAGATAATTGACCTTTATGAAGGTAAGGTTTGGTTAGAAAGTGAAATTGGTAAAGGAACTACTTTTTTCTTCACTTTAAAAAAGCAAAAATGAGAATACAACAAGGGATTAAAGAAAAGAATAAAAGTTGGAGATTTTTAAGGGAAGAAAAAACCCTTAAAAACCCCTTAGTTCTAGTCTTTGGAAATAGGTTTATGCTCGAGGATGAAAATATGTATTCAGAAATAAAATCTATTTTTCCAGACGGAGAAATTGTTTTTGGTTCTACTTCAGGAGAAATTATAGGTGATAGAGTAATAGATGATAGCGTGTGTTTAACGGCTATAGAGTTTAACAAAAGTACCTTTGCAATTGAAAGTGAAAATAGTAAAAATTTTAATAACGATATAGAAAATTTAGGAATAGCACTCATAGAACGCTTACCAAAAGAAGGTTTGCGACATGTTTTTGTAGTCTCAGAGGGAAGCAATGTTAATGGGTGTAAATTAATTTTAGGTTTAGAAAAACTTCTAGATAACACAATTAATATTTCTGGAGGGCTATGCGGAGACGATTCTAGATTCGAAAAGACATTAGCATCTTATAATAGTAACCCTAAAGAAGGAGAGGTTATTGTTATAGGCTTGTACGGAGAAAGTTTAGAAGTTAGTTGTGCTAATTATGGAGGATGGACAAGTTTTGGTCCAGAACGTATTATTACAAAATCGGATACTAATATTTTGTACGAGTTAGATGGTAAACCAGCCTTAGACCTGTATAAAGAGTATCTTGGAAATAAAGCTAAAGAATTGCCAGAAGCAGCCTTGCTTTACCCTCTTAGTGTTAAAATAAACGAAAACGAAGAGACGATTGTAAGAACTATACTAAATATCGATGAAAAGGAAAATAGTATGATGTTGGCAGGTGATGTGCCAGAAGGATCCATTGTTCAACTGATGATGTCTACTGTAGACGATATCGCAGAAGGAGCTTCTAAAGCAGCATCTTTAGCAATGAGGAATAGAAAAACT
>NZ_JADGES010000028.1 GCF_016744255.1 Maribacter sp. | reverse complement strand
ACATAAGGATATATAAGGAACTTCTGCCTCAGCTAGCTGTGCTAGTTTGGCAGAAGTTTTTGCTAGTTGCATTAATGAAATAGCGGCTTCCATCATACGAGCGCCACCAGATTTAGATATCATTAAAAATGGAATTTTATTTTTAATAGAATAGTCTACACCTCTTGCAATTTTTTCGCCCACGACACTCCCCATGGAGCCACCAATAAAAGCAAAATCCATACAGCAAATGACTAAGTCTTCACCTAGTGATTTACCTACTGCGGTTCTTACGGCATCTTTTAGTCCGGTCTTTTTTTGTGCCGCTTTTAAGCGATCAGAATATTTCTTGGTGTCCTCAAATTTAAGAGGGTCTTTCGAAGTTAAATTAGCATCCAATTCTTTAAACTTGTTTTCATCAAAAAGAATTTCAAAATACTCTTTGCTTCCAATTCTTACATGATAATCATCCTCTGGACTCACGTAGAAATTTTTAGCTAACTCATCAGATTCAACAATTTTACCCGTTGGAGATTTATACCATAATCCTTTTGGGGTGTCTTTTTTTTCTTCTGTGGAAGTTTGTATTCCTTTTTCTGTTCTTTTAAACCAAGCCGTCATATATTCTATTTAGGTACTGTTAGATTTATTATGGGGCTACAATGTATTAACATTGTTTAAATCTTCAAAGGCTTTTTTCAATCTTTCTATAAAAGTTTTTTCTCCTTCGCGTAACCAAACTCTTGGATCGTAGTATTTTTTGTTAGGTTCATCAGCACCATTAGGGTTGCCAATCTGACCTTGTAAATAATCCTTCTTGCCTTGAATATAGTCCCTTACGCCTGCTAAAAAAGCATATTGTAAGTCTGTGTCAATGTTCATTTTTATAACTCCGTAGCTAATACCTTCACGAATTTCTTCCACTGTAGAGCCAGATCCACCATGGAATACAAAATCGATGTGATTATGCTCTACATTGTATTTTTTAGAAATATATTCTTGTGAATTTTTAAGAATTTTCGGCGTTAACTTTACATTTCCGGGTTTATATACTCCATGAACATTGCCAAAAGCTGCTGCAATTGTAAATCTAGGACTTACTTTAGAAAGCTCTTCGTAAGCATAAGCAACTTCTTCTGGTTGTGTATATAATTTAGAATCGTCTACATCTGAATTGTCAACACCATCTTCTTCACCTCCAGTGATTCCTAATTCTATCTCTAGAGTCATATCCATTTTGCTCATTCTTTCTAGGTAACCTTTGCAAATTTCAATGTTTTCTTCGATAGGCTCTTCCGAAAGGTCAATCATATGAGAACTGAAAAGTGATTTTCCTGTTTCAGCGTAATATTTTTCACTTGCATCTAAAAGACCATCTATCCATGGTAATAATTTTTTAGCACAGTGGTCTGTATGTAAAATAACAGTAGCACCATAAGCTTCTGCTAATTGGTGTACGTGTTTTGCTCCAGCAACTGCTCCTTGAATAGCTGCGTTTTGGCCTTCGTTAGAAAGTCCTTTGCCAGCATTAAACTGAGCTCCACCATTGGAGAACTGAAGAATTACAGGTGCATTTAAACTTGCAGCTGTTTCTAATACTCCGTTAATTGTATCTGATCCTATGACGTTTACAGCAGGTAATGCAAATCCTTTTTCTTTTGCATAATTAAATATTTCTTGAACTTGATCTCCTGTTGCAACTCCTGGTTTAATGTTGTGAGCCATTTTTTTGTATGTTAAAAGTTTTAAAAAAAATTGAACAACAAAAGTAACTAAAATTATTAAGAGATAATTGTCTTTTGAGCTGTAAACGAGGAGGTTTAATAATATATATTATCTATAACGATTGCGTTAATTGATAATAAAATAAATAGGATTTAAAAAGGATAATTTATGCCTATTTGAAGAACGGAATTTGCAAAATTATAATCTCTAAACCATCTTTTAGAGGGTATTTCTGCGGGGTTATATGTTTTAAAGCCAAGGTCTGCTCTAAAGATAAAATAGGTAAAATCGTAGCGTAATCCAAAGCCAGTACCTAGGGCTATGTCTTCTAGCGATTGTATGCCATTAAAAGTAGCATCGGGATCATCTACATTATCAAAAACATTCCAGATATTACCAGCATCTGCAAAAATAGCACCGTTAATATCTCCGGCTATCGGAAACCTATATTCTAGATTTAATGCAATTTTAAGATTAGCTTCATTAAAATCGTTTACAGCATCTGTTCTCCCAGGGCCTAAGGAGTATGGAAACCAGGCTCTGTTATCATTGGGTCCACCAGCAAAGTAACTTCGTACAAAAGGGATGTTGTCCGAGTTTCCATAAGGTATTGCAATTCCTGTAAAACTGCGAAAAGCTAAGACATTTGATCGGTTTAAATCCCAATATTTAACATAATCTAATTCGGTTTTAATATATTGGGAGTAGGGAAGGCCAAAGGCTTGAAGCTTACCGTCTTCTTCATCAAATTCTACTAGGTAGGATAATGCGGATAGAAAGTTTCCTGCGCTTTCTATTTTGGCTCTAAATTGATAAAAATTATTATCTGTTATTCCTTTTTTATTGTTTTTAGAGTAGGTGTAATTACTGGCAAATATTAGATTGTTATCTGTAAGCCTTTCTTGTCTTTCTTTAATGCTACTAACATCATCTTTATTATCTGTAGTTGTTGCAATTTTATTATTTAAAACGGCATCAATAAACCCAGTAGTACCTTGTGGAATTGTTAAATTAGGGTCTGAACTTCCTTCTTTAGTTTCGAAAAAACCAGATAGGATAGGCTCTGTTTCGTAATTGTTGGCAATTTCATCCAATTGGCTATAAGAACTTTGGTATACTTCAAAAAATCGGTCTGTATTTTTATTGTTTACATATTGTATGTTCAATAGCTCCACAATGTTTTGTGAAAAATCGGAAGGTTTCCAGTTATAGCTTAGAATGCTATTTACCGTTTGTTTATCTAAGCCTATGTTTTTTTGAAAACTTGTACCCACAGTTATAGCAGTCTGGGGTAAATAGTAATTAGGAATAATTTTGTCTGTATTTACAAAGGGAAGCCAAATTCTTGGGAAATTCAGTTTTATGTCAGCTCCTATTTCAGAAAAGGAACTGCTGGCTAAGGAAGAGTTACTTAGGCGACCAAAGGATCCTTTTGCAGAAAAACTTAGTGTTTCTGCTCCTCCGAAAATATTACGCATTAATAGAGAGCTGCCAAAACCTATTCCTATTTTTCGGATATTAGATCTGGATATTTCTAGGTCTGTTTCTAGGGCATATTTAGGTCTACTTGCAAGATAGATGTTGGCATCTAACTTATGTGTAGAGTTATTTTGCGCCATATTAATTCCAGGGTATTTAAAGGCGTTAAGACTATTAAGTTGTCTATAAGTTCTTATTTTATCTAATTCTTTATAGATGCTATCTTTTTTAAAGAAAACAGCATTAACTAAAGTTTTGGGTTTGTATTTTAATTTTTCTTTAAAATAGATGGTATATCCTTTGTAATTTACAGATTGTAGTTCTGTCTTATCATTGCTAAACAGATAGTCCGTATAGATGCTAATATCATTATAACGAGCAATATTGTAATTCGATGTTGTGACGGTGCTATCCCCTCTTATTTTTAGACCTGCTATATTAAGTTCAACATTCATTAATTGGTCGTTGTATGTCTTGGCTGTATCTGTTTCTATGGTGTATGATATAGAGCTTTCTTGGAAATTATATATCCCATTATTTCTAAAAATAGAGGTTAATCTTTCTCTTTCTTTATTAAAGTTGCCAACGCTAAATTGTTGTCCAGGAGTAACAAAGGAGTTTGTTTTATGAGCATTGTAAATAGAGTCTATTACAGTGGAAGAAATGTTGTTTGTAATAGTGTCTAATGTAAAAGGTTCTCCTAAGGCTATGTTATAATTAATAGCGACTCTTTGTTTTCTTTTGCTACTATCTACTTTAAAGGTTGTGTTGTTGTTAAAGTATCCTTTGCTACGGTAATACGCACTGAGTCTTTCTAGTGTTTTTTTTGTTTTTAGAGTGTCTAAAGTTGCAGGAGCTTCGCCAATATTTTTAAGCCATACACTTAAGCCTTTAACAATAAAAGATTCGCCAAGACGGTCTACTTGTTTTTTAGATAATAGTTTAATTAGTTTTTGTTCTCGATTATCTTTGGTATGTAGCCAACCCTGAAAAGAAGAATCTGGATTTTTCTTTGCTAAATTGTATAAGTTTAATCTTAAAGGGTAGCCTAAAGCTAAAGTGCTATTAGGTTTTTGTACAATAAGGCTTTCTATGTCTTCATCATTAACTTTTTCATCATTAGCATAGATGTTGTTTTTTGTGATGAGAAGTTCGTTTTCGCCTACTCTTTTTAGTGTATTGCAAGATGTAAGTGCTATAGCTATAAATAATAAGCTTATTTTAGCAGTGTTTTTTTTAAAGCGCAATACTATCTTCATAGAAATCAAAAATACATTATTTGAATGGTTGGTAAAAGCCAAATAAAACTTATAAAAAGCTTACAGCAAAAAAAGTACCGAAATCAGCATAAATTGTTTGTTGTAGAGGGAGAAAAAACGGTGAGAGAATTACTTTTGTCTAAAATTGAAGTTTCTAGAATATTTACCTCGGAGGAGAATTTTGGAAAAAAACTCGGTCATATATGTGATTTAGTAAGCATTTCGGAAATGAAGCAAATGAGTTCTTTAAAAAATTCAAGTTCTGTATTAGGTGTTTTTCATATTCCAAAAAGTGAAAAATTGGAAATAAAGGATTGGACCGTTGGACTTGATGACATAAGAGATCCAGGAAATCTAGGAACTATAATTCGGTTGTGCGATTGGTTCGGAATTAAAAACTTAGTTTGTTCCATTACGACTGTAGATTGTTATAATCCTAAGGTTTTACAAGCAACAATGGGTTCTATTTCTAGAGTGAATATTGTTTACATGAATCTAAAACTTTTTTTAGAAGAAACAGAATTACCTATTTATGGCGCTTTTATGGATGGGAAAGTCGTTTATAAAGAAAAAATTCCAGAAAAAGGAGTGTTAGTAATGGGGAACGAGGCAAATGGGGTTTCTAAAGAAATTGAGGCTCTGTGTACAAACAAAATATCGATACCACAATTTGGAGATTCTACTACAGAAAGTTTAAATGTTGCTACGGCTACTTCTATTTTATTAAACGAGATAAGAAGGTTTAGTTTCTAAAAAAGATTACTCAAAAGTAAAGTTTATAAAAAGTCCACGGGTTTGCATAAGATCTATGTTCCCTGTCCACGGGCTATTTGGGTCTGCATCTCTTACAAGTTCATCTGTTATGGCAAAAACGCCACGAATAGATGGAGAGAATTTAAAATATTCCAAATAAAAATCTATTCCAAATCCTAATTCATAATTGTAAACAGATTTTTTCATTCGAAAAGTTCCTGCAGAATTGTCATCCAAGCTAGTTTCGTTACTTCCCAAATTCATGGAAGTAGATACGCCGCCAACTAAATAAGGTTTCCAGTTGCCTAATCTTTTGGTGCTTGCTTTTAATAGTAAGGGGAAATTAATGTAAGTAGATTTCACTTCTCTTATGGCATCGCGTTCTTCTGTAAACCCTGTGAAACCAAGGTTTCTAGAGGAGTAGCTTAAGCCAGGTTCAAATCTAAGGTCTAAAAAATCGTTAAGTCTTAATTCGCCTATTAATCCTACATTAAAACCAATACTTTTTTGTACTAGAATATCTGGAGCGTTATTAATGTAGCTAAATTTAAAATCATATTGATTAAAGCCTAAGTAATATCCCCAGTTTAAAAGGGGTTCATCCTCGTTTTCTAAATTAAGAACAGGTCTTTCGTTAAATTGTGCTTCGGTTTTATGGCTAATAAAAAATGAACTAATAACTATGGAGAAAAGAAAAGCTTTTCCAATAAATTTTGAAGGGAAACTATTTTTTATATCTGTTATTGTCATACTTCTATTGCCATTTACTGGCTTTATAGTCTTTTATTTAGAAGCTACATATATAGATGCAACTCCAAAAGTCTGAGGTTTATTCACTACATCTATAAACCCAATTTTACGTAAAATATTGTTGAAGTTTTCGCCATGTGGAAAAACAGATGCAGATTCACTTAAATAAGCATAAGCAGAACGGTCTTTAGAGAATATTCTTCCAATTAATGGTAGTATATATTTTGTATAAAAACGATAGCCTTGTTTAAAAGGTGTTTTTGTAGGAACAGAAGTTTCTAAAACAACAAAAGAGCCATTAGGTTTAAGGACTCTGAATATTTCAGCCAAACCTTTTTCTAAATTTTCAAAATTACGTACACCAAAAGCTACGGTTATGGCGTCGAACGAGTTTTCTTCAAAGGGTAGGTTTTCGCTATCCCCAACAATCATCTCTATAGTGTGGTTTAATTTTTTATCTGCAATTTTATTTTTGCCAACTTCGAGCATTCCAGGTGAAATGTCTAATCCAACAATTTTTGTAGCTCCAGTATCAACCATGTTAATTGCAAGGTCTCCAGTTCCGGTGGCAATGTCTAAGATAGATGAGGGTTTCTTTTTAGATAAAATGGAAACTACTTTTTTTCGCCATTTTATATCAATTCCAAAAGAGATAACTCTATTTAAACCATCATAATTCTTAGATATGGTATTAAACATTTGAGTAACCTGCTCTTTTTTGCCTAAATCAGAGTCTTTATATGGAGTAACCTTTTTGGTCATTTTTAGCAATTTTTGGCAAATATACAATATAGGAAGATGCTAGTGCTTCTTTATTTAAACAATAAAAGGTACTAATCTTATGTTCTTTAAAGGTTTAAAGTATATTGTAACCAATTAAATTATGTAATTTTGCCTTGCAAAATTTGCTAATTTTTTGTAAAATGAAACGGATTGAATCAAAAATGCCAAATGTGGTATTTTCTTCTAGATGTTTGGACAGAACAGTTGTTCTTGCCTGTGGTAAACAAGACATATATTAAATGAAAATATTAATTGCAGGTGCGGGTGAGGTGGGATTTCATTTGGCTAAATTGCTATCTTACGAATCCCAGAATATTACCTTAATAGATACGCGAAAAGAAAGTTTGGCTTATGCAGATAGCCATCTAGATATACGTGTTATAAAAGGAGATGCAACTTCAATCTCCTTATTACAAGATGCTCAAGTTCAAGAGTCCGATTTGGTAATCGGGGTTACATCGTCTGAAACTACTAATATTACTTTATGTATGTTGGCAAAACAGTTAGGATGCAAAAGAACTATAGCAAGAATATCTAACACGGAATTTATAGATAATAAAGAAACAATAAAGTTTTCGGAATTAGGTATTGATGAATTAATCTCACCAGAAGAATTAGCAGCAACGGAAATACAGTCCTTACTTAGTAAATCTGCTTTTAATGATACTTACGATTTTGAGGATGGTAAGTTAATTATGGTTGGAATTTCTTTGCTAAAGACAGCTCCTTTTGTTGGTAAAATGGTAAAAGAAGCGGCTAAAATATTTTCTGAAGTTAATTTTATGCCTATAGCTTTAAAGAGGTTGGGTACCCAGTTTACTGTAATTCCTAGAGGAGATACTGTATTTAAAAAAGGAGATCAAGTTTATTTTATTACAACTAGCGAAGGGGTAGATGAGCTTTATAAATTATCAGACAAGAAGAAAGAAGCAATTAAAAATGTAATGATTCTTGGAGGGAGTAAAGTTGGTTTTAAAACTGCTAGAGACTTGTGTAATAATAAGTTTAATGTAAAGCTAGTTGAAAAGAATAAAGAAAAGGCCTTCGATTTAGCAGATGATTTGCCAAACGCTCTAGTAATTAATGGTGACGGAAGAAATGTAGAATTGTTACAAGAAGAGAGCTTAGAGTCAATGGATGCTTTTATTGCGGTGACCGGAAATTCGGAAACAAATATTATGTCTTGTCTGGTTGCAAAATCTAAAAATGTAAAGAAGACAATTGCTTTGGTAGAGAATATGGATTATTTTCAATTATCCCATTCTATAGGAATTGACACTTTGATTAATAAAAAATTATTAGCTGCAAATAATATATTTAGGCATATACGTAGAGGAGATGTAGTAGCTTCCATGCGTTTAAATAATTTAAATGCAGAGATATTAGAATTTGTAGTAAAGCCAGACTCTAGGGTGACGGGAGCTATTATTAGGGAATTAGATTTTCCAAAATCAGCGACAATAGGAGGAGTGGTAAGAGGTGATAAAGGTATTATTGCTTTAGGAGGTTTTAAGATTCAAGCAGGAGATAGGGTAGTTGTTTGTTGTTTGCCAAATGTAATTACGAAAATAGAAAAGTTGTTCTTGTAGTATGAGGCTTAATTCTAAAATAATATTTCACCTTATGGGTGTGTTATTGCTTTTCAACGGCTTGTTTATGTTAATAGCGGCTGTAGTAAGTGGAATATATAAAGATGGGGCAACCTTAGGGATTTCCTTAGCATCGATAGCAAGTATGTTTTTAGGTGCATTTTTTATGTATTACACGCGGGACCATAAAAAAGAGGTAAAGCGTAAAGAAGGGTATATTATTGTAACTTTTGGTTGGGTCGTTATGTCTATGTCTGGCATGTTGCCTTATTTATTTTCAGGTGCTATTCCAGGTGTTACCAATGCTTTTTTCGAAACCATTTCAGGGTATACAACTACAGGAGCTTCTATCTTAGAAGATATAGAGGCTATGCCAAAAGGTATCTTGTTGTGGAGGAGTATTACCCATTGGATTGGAGGGATGGGGATTATAGTTTTGGCAATAGCAATCTTACCATTACTTGGTATTGGTGGAATGCAGCTATTTTCAGCAGAAGCTCCAGGACCAAGTGCAGATAAACTTCATCCGCGAATTACGGATACAGCTAAGCGTCTATGGTATATTTATGTTGGATATACTGTTGCGGAAACCATACTATTAAAATTGGCAGGAATGTCTTTTTTTGATGCTGTAAATCATTCGTTATCAACCTTGTCAACAGGCGGTTTTTCTACAAAAAATGCAAGTTTGGCGTATTGGAATGATTCACCTTTGATTCAGTATATAGTGGTGTTTTTTATGTTCTTAGCAGGAAGTAACTTTGTGTTAAGTTATTTTGCTTTTAAAGGAAAAGTGCAGCGCGTATTAAAAGATGAGGAATTTAGATACTATTCTATTTTTGTAATAGTCTTTTCTATAATAGCTGCTTTTGTAATTTATTATCAAGCTAATGTAGAGGTCTCGGAATACCATCCTATGGTATTAGGTGCTGCGGAAAGTTCTTTTAGGCATTCTTTGTTTCAGGTTATTGCCGTAATTACTACAACGGGTTTTGTTTCTGCGGATTTTACTAATTGGACACCTTTTTTAACAATATTCTTTTTTGGATTGATGTTTTTGGGAGGCTCTGCGGGTTCTACTGCTGGTGGAATTAAAGTAATGAGACATTTACTAATAATTAAAAATGGATTGTTAGAGTTTAAAAGAACCTTGCATTTAAATGCTATAATCCCAGTACGATATAATAATAAGACGGTAAAAGAGCATATTGTATATAATATTATAGCCTTTTTTGTTTTGTATATGTTATTGTTTATTATAGGTGCTTTGGTTCTAGGAGCGCTAGGATTAGATTTTATGTCCGCTATTGGCGGGGCAGCAACTTCCCTAGGTAATGTTGGCCCAGGTTTGGGTAGTTTAAATCCGTTAAGTAACTTTAATAGCCTCCCTGATTTAGGCAAATGGTGGTGCGGATTTTTAATGCTAGCTGGTAGATTAGAGCTATTTACGGTACTTATTTTATTTACACCCTATTTTTGGAAAAAGACATAATTAAAAAAGCCTGCTTTTTCAGCAGGCTTTTTTAATATTAAGTGGCTATTTTGTTATAAAGCTGCTTTAATTCTCTTTACAGCTTCAATAATTTGTTCTTCGCTAGCAGCATACGATATTCTAATAGAATTTCCATTGCCAAAAGCATCTCCAGTTACAGTAGCAACATTTGCGTTTTCTAATAAGTACATAGAAAAATCAGACGCATTATTAATTTTTGTTCCATTTAGTGTTTTGCCAAAAAAGTAAGTTATATCTGGATACACGTAAAAAGCACCTTCTGGTTCGTTACATTTAAAGCCTTCAATATCATTTAATAAACCTAATATTAAGGTTCTACGCTCTTTAAATTTGTCAACCATGTATTGAATTCTACTAGCTGGCTCTACTAGAGCTGTAATTACAGCTCTTTGGGCAATACAATTAGCGCCACTGGTTACTTGTCCTTGTAGTTTGTTGCAGGCTCTAGCTATGTATGCTGGGGCTCCGATATAACCAATACGCCATCCTGTCATTGCAAAAGCTTTTGCAACACCATTTACTGTTACGGTTCGGTCATACATATCCTCGAACTCAGCCATAGAAGCATGTGCTGTAACTCCGTAGTTTATATGCTCGTATATTTCATCACTTACAATAACAATTTGTGGATGTTTTTTTAAGACATCGGCAAGAGCTCTTAATTCTTCTTTGCTATAAATAGAGCCACTAGGGTTGCAAGGTGAACTGTACCAAAGCATTTTTGTTTTAGGAGTAATTGCATTTTCTAATTGTTCGGGTGTCATTTTAAAGTCTGTAGTAATAGAGGTTTCTATTTCTACAGGAACGCCACCAGATAACATAACAATGTCACTATAACTTACCCAGTAAGGACATGGTAATAAAACTTCATCTCCAGGGTTAAGGCATACTTGTGCAATGTTATATAAAGCTTGTTTAGCACCAGTTGATACTACAATCTGAGAATAATCGTATGCAATATTATTATCTCTTTTAAACTTAGTGATAATAGCGTCCTTTAAATCTAGGTAGCCGTCTACTGGTGTATAAGAATTATAACCATCTTTTATTGCTTGTATAGCAGCTTCTTTAATGTAATCTGGAGTGTTAAAGTCTGGTTCTCCTAAACTTAAACCTATAATATCTTTTCCAGATGCTCTTAATTCTCTTGCTTTAGTTGCCATTTCTAAAGTTGCAGAAGTCGCTAAATTGTTAATTCTATCAGATAAATTATTACTCATATTCTAAAAAGTTTACTAATACTAATATTGTAAGGAAGGTTTTTTTCCTAACTCTTTTAAATGTTTAAAGTGCGAAATTATAGCTTTTCTTGTTGTTTTGTACTCGTTGTAAGGTAAATTAAATTCCTTTGCTGTTTGTTTAACAATTTCACCAATTTTTGTGTAATGAACATGGCTTATATTAGGAAAAATATGATGTTCTACTTGGTGGTTAAGACCGCCTGTAAACCAGTTTATTATTTTGCTCTTGTTTCCAAAATTTACAGTAGTAAATAATTGGTGAATAGCCCATGTGTTTTTAATATTTCCTTTTTCATCTGGTAAAGGTGTTTCTGCTTCATCAATTACATGTGCTAATTGAAAAACAACGCTTAAAATAACCCCAGCAACATAATGCATTACAAAGAAACCTAATAATAATTTCCACCAAGAAATGTCAAGAATTACAAAGGGTAGTATAATCCAAATAGTTAAATAGATTAGTTTAAAAATTACCATTTTGCTCCAATTTGCTATTGGATTAGGAAATTCTCCATAAGACAATTTTCTTTTGGTGTATCTGTACATTTGTTGAAAATCGGTAGTTACAGCCCAATTAAAAGTTAGTAATCCGTATAAAAATATAGAATAGTAATGTTGAAATTTATGGTATTTGTGCCATTCCGCATGTTTAGAAAATCGCAGAACTCTTCCTGCGTCTAAATCTTCATCATGTCCTTGAATATTCGTATAGGTGTGGTGCAGTACATTGTGTTGTACTTGCCAATTGTATACGTTTCCAGCAAGGATATAAATGCTTCCGCCCATGATTTTATTGACCCATTTTTTATTAGAATAGGATCCGTGGTTACCATCGTGCATAACGTTCATGCCAACACCGGCCATACCAACCCCCATGACAATCGTTAATAAAAGATTAGCCCAATTTGGTAGCCCTAAGGTTAAAATAGCAAAGTACGGCGCAAGAAAAAGGATAAACATTATTGCGGTTTTTAGGTGCAATCGCCAATCGCCTGTTTTTTTTATTTTATTCTCCTTGAAATATTGGTTAACCCTTTTGTTTAGGGTTTTAAAAAAATCGGTAGAGTCTTTTCTGGAAAACCTAATTGTTGTTTTTTCCATAATATATTTTTTTTACAAAGGTAGCTTAATTCTAAATAAAGGACTTATAATACTTTGCCAAAAGAGAAAAATAATTGACTTTAAAAAGCCTATTTTTGTTGAAATTTTAAGCAAAAATGAAGACTGACATTATTTTAAAATATTTTCCTGATTTATCCGAAGAGCAAAAAAATCAGTTTAAGAAGTTAGAATTTTTATATAAAGACTGGAACCAGAAAATAAATGTGGTTTCTAGAAAGGATATCGATGAGCTTTATTTGCGCCATGTTCTTCATTCTTTGGGTATTGCAAAAATCCAAACTTTTAAGGATGGTTCGCATGTGTTAGATGTTGGTACAGGTGGTGGATTTCCTGGGATTCCTATGGCTATTTTATTTCCAGAAGTTCAATTTACTTTGGTGGATGCTATTGGAAAAAAAATAAAAGTTGTCCAAGAGGTGATTGATGGTTTGGGTATAACAAACGTTAAAGCTATACATACAAGAGTAGAGGATTTAGATTCTCAATATGATTTTATCATAAGTAGAGCAGTAGCAGCAATGCCAACTTTTGTGAGATGGATAAAAGGACGAATTAAGAAAGAATCTGTTCATGAGAGAAGGAACGGAATCTTGTATTTAAAAGGAGGTGATTTATCCGAAGAATTAAAGGATTATAAGACTGCTGAAATTTATGATTTAACTACTTTTTTTAAAGAAGATTTTTATGAAACTAAAAAAGTAGTTTACTTGCCAATGAAGTATAAGGGTTAGTTATAGAGTAAGCATCCCGTTATAGGCTAATCTACATTTTTTAGCATAATTTTTTATGAAGTTCCAAATGGTAGTATTGCTTTTTTTAGATGTATTAGCCTTTTCCATGGTATTAAGTTTAGTAGTTGATTATTTTGATTTACCTTAATGTAACAATTAATTAACGTTTAATTTACATTAAAATTATTAAATAAACAAGAGTTTGTTGGAGTTACTTCTAGGAACAAAGGTATTTAAAATGAAAAAAGCTCATACTGGTATAGTATGAGCTTTTTATTATAAGGCAGTAATTATCCTAAAAATGGGTATCTGTAATTTTCAGGGGTTACAAAGGTTTCCTTAATTAATCTAGGAGAAACCCAGCGGAGTAAATTTTGAGCAGAACCTGCTTTATCATTTGTTCCAGAAGCTCTAGCTCCACCAAAAGGTTGTTGCCCTACGACAGCTCCAGTTGGTTTATCATTAATATAGAAATTACCTGCACAGTTTTCTAAAGCTACAGTAGCTTCTTCAATTGCGTATCTGTCCTTAGATAGTATTGCTCCTGTAAGAGCGTATTCAGATGTACTGTCTATTAGTTTTAGAGTGTCTTTCCAGTCTTTGTCTTCATAAACATATATAGTAACTACAGGGCCAAAAAGTTCAGTTTCCATAGTGGTGTATTTTGGGTCTGTAGTAACAATAACTGTAGGTTCAATAAAGTAGCCTTTAGATTTGTCATAATTTCCTCCTGCAAATACTTCAGCATCTTTGTCTTCTTTCGCTTGGTCTATATATTTAGCCAATTTATCAAAAGAACCTTCGTGAATAACTGCAGTAACAAAATTACTCATGTCTTCTGGTGATCCAGGTTTATTAAAAGAGGCTATATCCTTTTTTAATATATCTAAGATTTCTTTAGAAGAAGATTTTGGTAAGTAAACTCTAGACGCTGCGCTACATTTTTGTCCTTGGAACTCAAATGCTCCTCTAGCAATGGCGGTTGCTACTTGTGCTGGTTTTGCACTTGGGTGAGCTAAGATAAAATCTTTACCACCTGTTTCTCCAACAATTTTTGGATATGTCTTGTATGTATGTATATTGTTTCCTATTTGTTTCCATAATTCTTTAAAAACAAAAGTAGAACCTGTGAAGTGAAGTCCAGCAAAGTCTGGGCTAGCTAATACGGTGTCTGTAATCATTACAGGGTCTCCGTATACAACATTGATTACACCATCGGGTAAACCAGCTTCTTTAAATACGTCTACAATTACTTTTGCAGAGAAAATTTGGCTATCGCTAGGTTTCCATACTACAACATTACCCATCATTGCTGCGCTTGCAGGTAAATTCCCAGCAATAGCTGTAAAATTAAATGGGGTTACAGCGTATATAAATCCTTCTAAGGGTCTATATTCTACTCGATTCCATATACCTTCTGCAGAATCTGGTTGCTCTTGGTATATTTGAGACATATATTCTACATTAAATCGTAGAAAATCTATAAATTCACAAGCGGCATCTATCTCTGCCTGATGAATATTTTTAGACTGTGCTATCATTGTAGCAGCATTTATTTTGGCTCTATATGGTCCAGCTAATAAATCTGCAGCTTTTAAAAAGATTGCGGCGCGTTGTTCCCATGTTAAACGAGCCCAATTTGCTCTAGAATCTAATGCATTAGAAATGGCATGGTCTATATGTTTTTTTTCCGCTATGTGGTATTGACCAACAATATGCTTGTGGTCATGCGGAGGAGACATTGGTTTGGTGTTATTTGTTCTTACTTCTTCATTACCAATATACATTGGCACATCTACGGTGCTGTTGAAATAATCGCTATATTGTTGAAGTACTTCTGCTCTTTCTGGAGAACCAGGAGCAAAGCTTTTAATGGATTCATTAATCGCTGTAGGTACTTTAAAAAAACCTTTACCCATACTGTTATTTTTTAGAATTAAAAATTGCTCAGCAAAGATATTAAATAGAAATGCGATTTAAAGTATTCTTTGCTATTATTATTTCAGTTATGAATGCTTTAATTTTTGGCGCTTAGTTTTGAGTTTTCTGTAATATTTATAAGAATCTGGCTCAGTAATTGAGTGTGGTAATCTATAAAATAAACAATCCCAAAACACAGGAAAGTATAATGGGATTGTTAAATATGTAGTTGATTTTCTTAGTTCAGAGCAAAAGGTGCGCTAAATTTAAATGTAGGAATATGCACCCTAAATTTTTCGGATGTTCCAAAATTTACCATATTATAATGCCCTTTCATAGCTCCAATAGGGGATGCTAAAAGGCAGCCCGAATTATAGGTGTGCGATTCTCCTGGAAGAATTACAGGTTTTTTGCCAATAACTCCTTCGCCATCTAATAATTCTAAATCATTTAAGGCGTCATATATTCTCCAATGTCTGGAGTTTAGTTGAACGGAGTCTTTACTTTGGTTTTCTATAGTAATAGTATATCCAAAAGCAAAATGCATTTTGTAATTTTTAAAGAATGTACCTTCAAAATTGGTGTTTACTGAAATTTTTATACCCTTAGTTACTAATGTTGTCATATGCGTTAAAATGTAAAAATACTTCCTGTTAATACAATGATAATTGTAATGGTTGCCAAAATTACAAAAATTGTATTTAGAAATAAATATTTAATAATCGTAATGAATCTTCCTTGCTTGTAAAAATTACGCATCGACTTATATAAGTAGAGGAGAAAAATTAACAGAAAAAATCCTTCGCTATTTGTCTTAAATATGGAATTGATTAAATAGCTAATAATGAGCAAGATAAAGAACAAAGATTGATTATGAAAGCTAAAAATGATATGATCGGTGTAAGTGTATTTTTTTCTGATGTAGATCATCCAAATAAAGAAAGCAAAGATTGGTAAGAAGAAAAAGGTTGTAAATGGGAGCTTAGAAATTAAAGAGCTGATGAAGCTTGCTGGTTGATGTTCTAATTTGTTTATTCCGCTTGCGGTGTTGTAAGCAAGTTGGTTTTCTCTGTTCTTTTTTATTTTGTATTTTATGGAAGCATCTTGTAGGTTATAGATGGTGTCCTTTGTGATGATGGAACTAAAGAAGTTTAGTTTGTAAAAAAGCCTATTGAAAGTGGTGCTATCCTTTAAAGAGGAAAAATACTTTTTAGGGTGTTTAAGTAGCAGGGAGTTTGTGTCTTTTTTTTGCCCAAAAATATTATTTATATCTGTAATGTTGTTTATAGAGTCTAGGGGTGTATTGTTTAATTTTTCTTTATTATTGTTTATTGTAATGCTTGCTTTGCTTAATTTATGTATAAACCCTGGTCCATCTTTTGTTGCGTACTTGTCCAAAGTAGAAAAATCGTTACTAAGGCTAATCATAAAAAAATAAATTATAGACAAGCTAAGTAGGAATCTAAATGGGTTGGTGTAGCTTACTCTTTTGCCATTTATATAGTCACGGGTTATTTTTCCAGGTCTAAGTAATAAAGCAGTAAGTGTTTTTAATAGTTTAGAATCATAGGAGATGACACTAGCAAAAAATTCATCAAAAAAATCTTTTAAAGAGAGTTTTTTAATGCTGTTAGCTTGCGAGCAATTGGGGCAATATTTGTCACTTATGTCTAAGGGGTGATTGCAATTTTTGCATTCGATTCCTCTGTACTTAAGCTGGTGTCTTCCGAAAGAAGGGGTTGTTAGTTTATTATCCATTTTATCTTAAAGGATAAATATACATTAATTACGGATGTTTCTAGAATTAGCTGATCCAACTCCAATTACGCTATCGTGTAAATCACCAAAAACTCTATAGTATACTAATATGGTATAGTTGTTTTCTGTGTTGTGGTAATTGCCGCAAACCGTGTTTAGGTCAATAGTGTCGTCTTTTCTTTTTATAACGTATTTGTAATTGTAAAACCCTTGTTTTAGTGCTAAAGTGCCTTCCATCATTCCGTTTTTTTCATTGTACGTCATAATGTTATCTTCATTAATGCTGTAGTTGTTATGTTTTCCATATATGTAAACATCATCAAGAGCTAGCTCTTCGGTATACGGCAAGCTAAAGTGTACTTTGGTGTATTCTGCTTCTCTAGAAGAATTGGTTCCTTGTAGTGTTCTAATAACAAAATCTCCATTAATATCTGGGTAGTAGCTATAGGGTCTTTTGGATCTGTGTATGTTAGAAAATAGATAATGATTATAAAGATCTGTTAGTTCAATTTTTGCTATGGCAGCCGTTGGAGCGCGTAAATCTTTGGTGTCAAAATTGTAAAATTCATTTCCGCCAAAAAAGCTAGTTTCTTTATCGTATTTGTACACTAGCTCTGTTCCTAAAGTAAATTGTGGGGGTATGTTGCTAATGGCGGAGGGCCAATGGTAGTTTTGTAAAATGGTTACTTTTACTTCTTTTTTAGGATTTACCACGCTGTAATTTGCTGTGTTAATGTTGAGTTGCACAACTTGTTTTTCGTTTAAGAAGCTAAAATCCCTAGATCTTTTAACTGTAGCTCCAACTGTAACAAGGTCTTTGTATATTACAAATCTTCTAGAAAACTGTAGTTCGTAACTGTTATTGTAAATTTCTAAAATGTAATTGCCGCTTACTTTGAGTTTGATATTCTCATTTGGAATGGTCAATTGGTAGTTAGAATATGGTTGGAGTGTAGAGTAGCTGTTTTCGTAGTTAGTAATGCGTTGGTTGTCTATTCCTTTTAAGTATTGAGATTTTAAAAGGGAGGATTTGCTCCAGTCGTAATTACAATGTACAATTTTGTAGTAATAGTCTTGTTCGTTGGCTAGGAGGTCGTCAAACTCTAAGTAGATAGGATCCCCTAGTTGTAAAATAGGGAATTGATCTTCTGTTGGCCCTTTAAAAATAATAGATTTAATGTGGTAAGGTTCGCTTACTTCTTCTATTGTTTGGCTAATTGTTTTAAAAGTAGACAAAAGTACTACTGTAAGAAAAAATAGGTAACGCATTAAACAGTTGCTTTTTTTTTGTAAAGGTAAACAAAATGCATGCCTAAAAAATTAACATCGACGTAATGCCTAAATTTCTGAGGAATAATTATGAATATTTTTTTTAAAACAGTACTTTTGCAGCAAATTTTGTTAACCAAAGGTCTACATCAATTATGTCTAAAGACATTCGAATAAAAAAAGGCTTAAATATTAATCTTGTCGGGGTTGCGGAACAGACTATTTCCAAAGCCGTTTTAAGTAATGTTTATGCAATAAATCTAGATGATTTTCACGGAGTAATACCAAAAATGTTATTAAAACAAGGAGCTCAGGTAAAAGCAGGAGAACCATTGTTTTTTAATAAAAATATGGAGGACATGCTTTTTGTGTCTCCCGTTAGTGGTGTCCTTGTTGAAATCGTAAGAGGAGCAAGAAGAAGAATATTAACTTTGAAAATCCAGGCAGATAAAGAACAAACTGCTTTGGAGCATTCTAAGTTAGATTTAGCATCGGCTTCCGAAGAAGAAATTAAGAACTATTTGTTAAAAGGTGGTTGTTGGCCATTCGTAAAACAAAGACCTTATGATGTTATCGCAAATCCTGCTATAACACCAAAAGCGATTTTTGTTTCAGGTTATGCAACGGCACCATTGACTGTAGATTTAGATTATGTGTTAAAAGGTAAAGAGGCACAATTACAAGCGGCTTTAACAGCACTGTCTAAATTAACTCCAGGGAAGGTTCATGTTTCTGTAGGAGGTTCTGGTAATTCGCCTTTGTCTGGGCTAAATAATATAGAATTACATAAAGTATCGGGGCCGCACCCAGCAGGTTTAGTTGGTACGCAAATAAATAAAATTGACCCTGTTAATAAAGGAGAGGTTGTTTGGACAGTTAATGCTCAAGACCTACTTATTATAGGTGACCTATTGCTTTCGGGAAAGTTTAATGGGGAAAGAACTATTGCATTAGTAGGTTCATCAGTCAAAGCACCTAAGTATTATACTGCTACAATAGGAGCAGAGGTTTCTACTTTCTTGTATGCTAGCGGTGTAAATTCTGAGAATTTTAGAGTTATAAACGGAGATGTTTTAACAGGAACAAAAAGTAGTCCAGACGGTAACTTAGGTTATTATAATAGTACCGTTTCGGTTATCCCTGAAGGAGATGATTACGAACTTTTTGGGTGGAATAAACCTGTTTTTAATAAAGTTTCTACTTCAAGAGCACTAACTTTTTCATGGTTGACACCAAATAAGAAATTCGATTTAAATACGAATACAAATGGGGAACATCGTGCATTTGTAACTACAGGGAATTATGAAGAAGTTTTTCCTTTAGATATTTTTCCTATGCAAATTCTAAAAGCTTGTATGTATAAGGATTTAGATGAAATGGAAGCATTGGGAATGTATGAAGTTGCACCAGAAGATTTTGCATTGACAGAATTTATTTGTGTGTCTAAACAGCCACATCAAAAAATTATAAGAGAAGGTTTAGACTTAATGCTTAAAGAGATAGGATAATGGGTTTAAAGAGTAATTTACATAATTTAAAAGAAAAATATAAAGGAACAAAGATGGCTCCTGCGTTTAACGCTATCCATACCTTTTTATATTTGCCAAATGAGACTACCCATAATGGGACTCATATTAAGGCAGCCGATGATTTAAAACGAACCATGAATATTGTTATCATGGCATTAGTTCCATGTTTGCTATTCGGAATGTTTAATGCTGGTTATCAACATAACTTGGCTTTTGGGACTGGTTCTTCCGTAGCAGGAGGATTTTTAAGTCCAGAGTTTTGGACTGTAGATAATTTTCTTATTGGTTTATGGAAAATTTTACCGCTAGTAATCGTTTCTTACGGTGTTGGTTTAGCAGTAGAGTTTGTCTTCGCAATTATTAAAAAACACGAAGTAGAAGAAGGGTACTTAGTAACAGGAATGTTAGTCCCGCTTATTGTACCAATAGATATACCGCTTTGGATGCTAGCAGTAGCAGTTATTTTTGGAGTAGTAATTGGGAAAGAAGTTTTTGGAGGAACTGGAATGAATATTTTAAATCCGGCATTAACTATTAGAGCTTTTTTATTCTTTGCATATCCTACATGGATGTCTGGAGATAAGGTTTGGGTTAAAGGAGCGGTAGAGCAAGACCAACTTATTGCTGCAGGAGAAAGCTTAGATGCTATTTCCGGAGAAACTATATTAGGTAGTTTGGCGCAAGGAAAAGAAGTTGGTTATGATGTTATGGATATGTTCTTTGGTTTTGTTCCTGGTTCTGTAGGAGAGACATCGACCTTACTTATATTATTAGGAGGCTTGTTCTTAATCTTTGCAAAAATAGGAAGCTGGAGAATTATGTTATCCTCTGTAGTAGGAGCCTTAGTAATGGGTTTAATATTCAACGGAGTTGTAAGTTCTGGGTGGATTACAGAAGGTAGTAAGTTTTACGGATTAATGAGTACAGAATTTTGGCATCACCTATTAATAGGAGGTTTTGCTTTTGGTACTGTATTTATGGCAACAGATCCTGTAACTGCTTCACAAACAAATAAAGGAAAATGGATATACGGATTCTTAATAGGGTTTATATCTATATTAATACGTGTCTTTAATCCTGCTTATCCAGAAGGTGTTATGCTTGCCATTTTATTAATGAATGTATTTGCACCAACAATTGATCATTACGTGGTTCAAGGAAATGTAAAACAAAGAATGAAACGTCTAAAAGCAAAAACAGCCTAACGATGGAAAATAGAACAGATAAAAATTCATATACAATTCTATTTGCTATAGGTATGGTGCTTGTAGTAGGTACTTTATTAGCATTTGCAGCATCATTTTTAAAGCCAAATATTGATGAAAATAAGCGCCTAGAAAAGCAACAAAATATTTTGTATGCTATGGGTGTAAATGAAAACGATGAGAACAATGCAAATTTTGTTTCTACAACAGATGCTCCAGAATTGTTTAAAAAGTATATAGAAAAGCAATTGATTATTCAAGGTGCAGATGTTGCAGAAGATGACCAAGCGTATTTAATTGATGTTAAAAAAGAACAAACAAACGCTAAAGCGGGTATCGAAAGAAAGCTTCCTTTATTTGTTGGTAAAAAGGATAATACCTTATTCTATATAGCGCCAATTAGAGGAAAAGGTCTTTGGGATGCTGTTTGGGCGTATGTAGCTATGGATAAAAATATGGTCATACAAGGTGTATTTTTTGATCATAAAGGAGAAACAGCTGGTCTTGGAGCAAACATTAATAAAAGGTTCTTTATGGATGATTTTATCGGAGAGGACTTAAAAAATAATGGAGTTTTTAAAGGAATTGCTGTTGCAAAAGGTAATGCAGATCCTTTAAATAAAGACAAAACGGATAATGAGGTAGATGCTATCGCAGGCGCTACTATAACAGGAAATGGTATTTCGGCAATGCTTAAGAGCGAGTTGAAATTGTATGAGCCATATTTCGAAACTTTAAAAAATTAATTATATATGGGACTTTTATCAAAAAAAGACGCAAAGTTAATTACAGACCCATTAGCAGATAATAACCCTATTACTATTCAGGTTTTAGGTATATGTTCAGCACTAGCAATTACTGCGGAGTTAAAAGCTTCTCTAGTAATGGCAATTTCTGTACTATTTGTATTAGGGATAGGTAACGTTGTTATTTCTTTAATGCGAAATATAATACCATCGAAAATTAGAATTATAGTACAGTTAATTGTAGTTGCTGCTTTGGTAATTATTGTGGATTTAGTACTTAAAGCTTTTGCTTATGAGTTAAGTAAAACACTTTCTGTTTTTGTTGGGTTAATTATTACCAACTGTATTATTATGGGGCGTTTTGAAGCTTTTGCTTTGGGTAATGGGCCATGGAAATCCTTTTTAGATGGTATTGGTAATGCTTTAGGTTACGGTGTTATCTTAATCATTGTTGGTTTTTTTAGAGAATTATTAGGTTCTGGTACTTTGTTTGGAATACCTGTATTAGGGGATCCAATAGCTAAAACTGGTTTGTACTCTATGGGTTACGAAAACAATGGATTTATGATTATGCCTCCAATGGCATTGATTGTTGTGGGGATAATTATATGGGTACAACGTAGTAGAAATAAAGCATTAATAGAAGATTAAATTAGGTTGTTTGCTTACTGGTAAACAAGTATAATTAGACAAATAAGAATATGGAACATATAGAATTATTTTTCAAATCGATATTTATAGATAACATGGTATTTTCCGTTTTCTTGGGAATGTGCTCGTATTTAGCGGTATCTAAAAAAGTATCAACAGCTGTTGGTTTAGGAGCGGCGGTAATATTTGTATTGGCAATTACAGTGCCTTTAAACTGGTTATTGGATCAGTATCTTTTGCAGCCAGGAGCTTTGTCTTGGTTAGGAGAAGAATATGCAGATTTCGATTTAAGCTTTCTATCCTTTATCATGTTTATTGCAACTATTGCAACTATGGTACAATTGGTAGAGATTGTGGTAGAGAAATTCTCTCCTTCCTTATATAATTCATTAGGTATTTTTTTACCTCTAATAGCAGTAAACTGCGCCATTTTAGGTGGTTCGTTATTTATGCAATCTAGAGAAATAGCCACTTTAGGTTTAGCTACAACATACGGAATAGGTTCTGGTATTGGTTGGTTTTTAGCCATATTAGCTATTGCGGCAATACGTGAAAAAATTAGATATTCTAATGTGCCACCAGCATTAAGAGGGTTAGGTATAACTTTCATTATTACGGGATTAATGGCCATAGGATTTATGAGTTTTGGAGGTATGTTAACTGGTGGAGATGAAGAGACTCCTAAAAAAGAAAAAACGGTTACAGTGAAGTCTTCAGAAGAAAATAAAGAAGTGTTAGCTAACAACATAAAAGTAAGTAAGTAAATGATTTTAGCCGCAGGTACATTAGGAACAATTATAGCAACAGTAACAGCTTTTTTAATTATTACGCTTTTGTTAGTTGCTTTACTATTATTTGTAAAACAAAAATTATCACCATCTGGTCCTGTAAAGATTACGATTAATGGTGAGAAGGAAATAGAAGTAGCTTCTGGCGCTAGTTTGTTAACTACTCTTGGAAGTAATAAAGTGTTTTTGCCTTCCGCTTGTGGTGGAGGTGGAACATGTATTCAGTGTGAATGCCATGTATTGTCTGGTGGAGGTGAAGCTTTGCCGACAGAAACACCGCATTTCTCTAGAAAAGAATTAAGTCATGGTGCACGTTTGGCTTGCCAAGTTAAGGTAAAGCAAGACATGGAAATTACGATACCAGAAGAAGTTTTTGGAATTAAAAAATGGAATGGTAAGGTTGTTCGTAACTATAACGTAGCTTCTTTTATCAAGGAGTTTGTAGTTGAGATTCCAGAGGACATGGGTTACAAAGCAGGAGGATATATTCAAATTGAAATACCACCATGTGAAGTAAAGTATTCTGATATGGATATCACTGCACACCCTGAAGAGCACGAGACGCCAGATAAATTTAAAGCAGAATGGGATAAATTTAATCTTTGGCCTTTAGTAATGAAAAACACGGAGTTGGTAGAGAGAGCATATTCTATGGCTTCTTTTCCAGCAGAAGGACGCGAAATTATGCTAAATGTACGTGTTGCATGTCCGCCTTGGGATCGTTCTAAAAACGGTTGGATGGATGTAAATCCAGGTATAGCATCGTCTTACATTTTTAGCTTAAAACCAGGAGATGATGTTGTAATTTCAGGTCCTTATGGTGAATTCTTTATAAATGAATCTGATTCGGAAATGCTTTATGTAGGTGGAGGAGCAGGTATGGCGCCAATGCGTTCGCATCTATATCACCTATTCAAAACATTAAAAACGAATAGAAAAGTAAGTTACTGGTATGGTGGTCGTTCTAAGCGAGAGTTGTTCTATCTAGAGCATTTCTATGCATTAGAAAAAGAGTTTCCAAACTTTAAATTTCACCTAGCTCTTTCAGAGCCTATGGAAGAAGATAACTGGAAAGTAAAAGAGAGTATTGATGCTCCTGGAGATGGTTTTGTTGGCTTTATTCACAATTGTGTAATAGATAATTATTTAAGCCTTCATGAATCTCCTGAGGATATAGAATTATATTTCTGTGGCCCTCCATTGATGAATAAGGCTGTTCAGAAAATGGGTGAAGATTTTGGTCTTGCAGATGAGAATATTAGATTCGATGATTTTGGTGGGTAAACCTCTAGAATTCATTTAAAATTTTCAACTCATTTGGAATGAAGATTTATAAAATTAAAACCGATATTTTTGAATATCGGTTTTTTTGTATTTTACCTTTTAATACAGATTAAATTAAGGGAATGAAAGAATTAACAGAACAAGAATTGCATAACTTGGCTATGAATATCGTTGGTAAAGAATTAGAAGCTAACGGATTCGAGTTCATGTCGGTGAATAGTGAGTTAAAAAAAAACCCGCAGTTTGTTTGTTTAAAAGAAAAGAAAATGCACTTTGTAGTTGTTAAGGCTATTTCTTATCCAGGAGACCCTAAGGATACTGATTTTTTCAGGGCCGATCTAAACAAAATGAGAGACCACGCTTTAAAATTTGAAGCAGAAACTTTTTATGCAGGAGTGGGTTTAGTGAATGCAGTAGAATATAATTTGCCAGTTTATTTAAATGAAGAATATATAGTTGATTATGATGGACTTATTAAAATTCAATAGAATTTCCCTTTGTACAATTGTGTTTGTTTGTTTGCTCTACTCTTGTAAGGAGCAGCAACAGATATTAGTAAGAAATGATGCAAATGGAGGAGCCTTGGGAACATCGTATAATTTGATATATTTTTCTGAAACCCCTCTAGATTTACAAACACAAATTGATTCTGTTTTTGGGGTAATGAATCAGTCTTTGTCTACTTATATTCCAGGGTCTGATATCTCAAAAATCAATAGAGGAGATTCTACTTTGGTTGTAGATACAATGTTTCAAGATGTTTTTAATTTATCTAAGGAGGTGCACAAAGAAACTAAGGGTTATTTTGATCCAACAGTAGGCGTTTTGGTCAATGCTTGGGGTTTTGGGCCAGGAAAACAAATGAAATTGGACAGTACAAGGGTAGATAGTTTGCTTAAATATGTAGGCTTTGATAAAGTTAGGATAAGTAAAGAAAATCAAATTTTAAAAGACAGTCCAAGTATATATTTCGATTTCAACGCTATTGCTAAAGGATATGCTGTTGATAGATTAGCTAAAATGATGGATGCTAATGGTGTGAACAATTATCTTTTAGAGGTAGGAGGCGAGCTAGTAGCAAAAGGAAGGAACACTACTAAGAATAAGTCTTGGGTTGTAGGTATTGATGATCCGCAAGTGGTAGAGGGCAGAGAACTTAAACTTATGATTCAACTAGAGAATAAGGCAATGGCTTCTTCCGGAAATTATAGAAAGTTTCGAGTGGATAAAGAAACAGGAAAAAAATACGTACACACCATTAATCCTATTACTGGTTACACTAAAAATGGAACAACCTTAGGTGTAACAGTTTTAGCTAATTCTTGTGCAGAAGCAGATGCTTATGCTACTTCTTTTATGGCAATGGATTTTACCGAGGTTTTAGAGCTTGTAGAAGCAAAGAAAAATATAGAAGTCTATATTGTTTATTTAGATGATACAGGTAATATCCAGGAGTTTATGACAGATGGTGTTAAAGAATTAATTGTAGAATAATTATTATTTTCTTACAAAAGGTAAAATCTCACCTGGAGCTAAACGGCACTTATTTACATCTTCTTTCGTAAGTATATTGGTATAATCTACTTCTTCTACGGTAAAGCCAATGCTTCGGAGTTTATTAAAATAATCTCTGCCGTAAATACGAACATGATCATACTGACCAAAAATTTTAGCTCGTTCTTTTCTGTCGGTTATTGAATCGTCTTCAAAAGTGGTTTCTCTGTCTAATTCTTGCGGAATTTGAAATATTCCCCAGCCACCAGGTTTTAGAACTCTATAGAGTTCTTGCATGGCTTTAGAATCGTCTGGTATATGTTCCAGTACATGATTGCAGAAAATAACATCATAGGAATCATCTTTAAAAGGAAGATTACAAATATCTGCTTTTACATCTGCTAAGGGCGAGTTTAAATCTGTAGTAGTGTACTCTAAATTTTTTAATTTCCGAAACCTTTTATAGAATGCTTGCTCAGGAGCAAAATGCAAAACTTTTAGAGGAGCGGTAAAGAAATCAGTTTCGTTCTTTAAAAATAACCAGAGCAATCTATGTCTTTCTAAAGAAAGGGTAGAAGGGGAGAGTACATTCTCTCTTTGGTTTTCATAACCATAAGGGAGAAAATTTTTAAAACTCTTTCCGTCAATAGGATCAGTATAGTTTTTTCCTTGCATGGAAAACGCTAAAATAGGCCTAACCCAATAGCTTAATTTAATAAGTAATGGTCTTGAAATGGTATTTAGAATATACTTAAAAGCGTTTTTCATTAAAGAAAGGAGTAGCTGTTTTTTGCGAGTCTATTGTCTAAATTCGTCTTCTTCTGTACTGGTAATTCCTAATGCGTCGTAAATGTATTTAAAAGTAGAAAGCAATTCAGGTTTTCCGTTAACTAGGGCTACATCGTGTTCAAAATGCGCACTTGGTTTGCCGTCGGCAGTCAAAATGGTCCAGCCATCTTTTAATTGTTTTATTCTTTTAGTTCCAAGGTTAGTCATAGGTTCTATAGCTACAACCATACCTTCTACGAATTTTTTACCTCTTCCTCTTTTTCCATAATTTGGCATTTCTGGATCTTCGTGCATTTTACGTCCGAGCCCATGCCCTACAAGTTCACGAACCACACCATAACCATGATCTTCTGTGTGTTTTTGAATAGCATACCCAACATCGCCAACTCTATTACCTGCTTTAAATTCTCGTATACCTATGTATAAAGATTCTTTGGTAACGTTGAGCATTTTTTTAGTTTCTGGGTCTATTTCTCCAACCTCAAAAGTATATGCATGGTCTCCGTAGAAATCATTTTTTAAAGCACCACAATCTATAGAAATAATGTCGCCTTCTACCAATGGTTTATCGTTAGGAATTCCATGTACTATCTGTGCATTTGGACTCATGCATAACGTATTGGGAAAATCATATAATCCTAAGAAGCCAGGAATAGCTCCGTGGTCTCTTATAAAGGTTTCCGCGAGTTTGTCTAGTTGTAATGTGCTTATGCCAGGTTTTACTTCGGCTGCAAGCATTCCTAGTGTTTTGGAAACTATTAGCGCACTTTCGCGCATAAGTTCTATTTCTTCCGGTGTTTTTACTATAATCATAGTTTGCAAAGGTAAATATTTAGTTTCAAGAAGAGAAACCTTGTAAAATATTATGTGCTATAGATTTTGTTCTTTAGACGTAATTTTTTAAAATAAGTAAATGCGGCTTGTAGTCTTGAACCGTACCAAGAAAAATATTCCCCATCAACCAGTATTATTTCGCTAGAAACTTTTAAATTTTTAATTTCTGAGATATGTTTTTCTGTAAATGGATAGGGCTCTGAAGAAAGAAGTAAAAGCGTTGCGGAAGTATTTTGTAATTGCTCTGTTGTTACTACTGGATACCTTGTTCTTTGATTACAGACATTGTTAAAACCATTTAAAGCTAAGAGAGTATTTATGAAAGTGTCTTTTCCTGCAAGCATCCATGGGTCTTTCCAGATAAAATATAGCACATTAATTTGGGGTTTGTTTTCTATAAATTCTTTAAAAATATGCAGTTCACTTTTAATTTTAGAGCTTATTTGTAATGCTTTTTGGTTACAATTAAAAAGGATATTGTATTGTTGTATAAGGTGAAATACATCTTCCATTTTTTTTACGTCGGAAACATGAACTTCATATTCTTTTTCTAATCTATTTACTATTTCTTTGGTGTTTTCTTCTTTGTTACACAGAATTATATTTGGTTTTAATTCTGCAATTTTTTCGAAAGAGATATTTTTTGTTCCACCAACTATTTTTTTAGTAGTTTTCATAGGATTAGGATGTACACAGAATTTGGTGATACCAACAACGGATTCTTCTAAACCTAAATCTACTAGTAATTCTGTTTCAGATGGTACTAAGGATATAATACGAAAAGGCCAACTAGGTAAAACAAGAGTTCTCCCTAGTTGGTCTTTTATAGTTTTTCTCATCGTATAAGAGTGTTATACTAAAGAGTGTTGTGTCATTGCTTCTGGTTGTGGTATACCCATTAATTTAAGTATGGTAGGAGCAACGTCTCCAAGTACTCCATTTTTTATATTTTTTAACTCTTTATCTATTAAAATAATAGGTACTGGGTTTGTGGTATGTGCGGTATGTGGGCTACCATCTGGATTCATCATAGTTTCGCAATTACCGTGATCAGCGATTAGTATCGTGGTATATCCATTTTCTAGTCCTGTTGTAATAACATCTTTGGCGCAAATATCTACAGCTTCACAAGCTTTAATCGCGGCACTCATTATTCCTGTATGACCAACCATATCTCCGTTTGCAAAATTTAAACAAACAAAATCTGTTTCGCCTTTTTGTAATTCCGGTACTAGAGCATCTCGCAATTCATAAGCGCTCATTTCTGGTTGTAAATCATAGGTAGCAACTTTTGGAGAGTTTTTAAGAATACGAGATTCTCCTTTAAAAGGAGTTTCTTGTCCTCCAGAAAAGAAAAATGTTACATGCGGGTACTTTTCTGTTTCTGCAATTCGTATTTGCTTTTTGTTATGTTTTTCTAATACTTCCCCTAAGGTTTCTGTAATGTTATCTTTGTTGAAAATTACTTTTACCCCTTTAAATTTATCACTATAGTTTGTTATGGTAACGTAGTAAAGCTCTATTTTTTTTGTATTGTACTCTGGAAAATCATTTTGATATAACATTTCTGTTAGTTCTCTACCTCTATCTGTTCTGAAATTAAAAAATAGAACAACATCCTCTTTTTCAATGGTAGCAATAGGTTGTTCTTTATTATCGGTAAGGATTAATGGCTTTATAAATTCATCTGTAATATCGGCATCGTAATTTTCTTGTATAGATTGAGTGGCATTGTTCGTTTTTGTTCCTTCTCCATTTACAAGTGCATGATAAGCTAGTTGTACACGTTCCCAGCGTTTGTCTCTGTCCATAGCATAATAACGTCCGGTAACAGAAGCCAATTTAGTGTTGGTTCCCAAGATGTATTTTTCAATATCTTCTACATATCCTTTTCCAGATTTAGGGTCAACATCTCTACCATCTGTAAAGGCGTGTATATAAGAATTTTGAATACCAGCATTGTTTGCCGCATCTATAAAACCTTTTAAATGATTGGTGTGTGCATGAACACCGCCGTTACTGAGTAGTCCTAAAAAGTGAACATTTTTATTGTTTTCTTTAGCATATTGAAGCGCATCAATTAATACTTTTTCATCTTTTAAAGTATCTTTTTCAATAGCCATATTAATCTTAGCTAAATCTTGGTATACAATTCTTCCAGCTCCCAAATTCATATGGCCAACTTCACTATTACCCATTTGCCCAGTAGGAAGCCCTACATGTTCGCCATCTGTTCTTAGAGTAGCATTCGGGTAGTTGTGGTATAAAGAATCTATAAAAGGGGTGTTAGCATTATCAATTGCTGAAACTTTTGGGTCAGGTGATTTTCCCCACCCATCTAATATCATTAGGATTACCTTTTTATTCATAATAGGAGTGTATTTACACCTCAAAAGTACTATGATTTGTTTATTTAAACTAGGTTTAAACTCGCTTTTTTACAGGTTTTTACGTGTTGTTACACCTATGATTTTTATCATTAAAATTGTTAAATTATTGTTATTTAACAATTTACTTTGCAACAAATCATGGATGTTGTCGTCTATCTTTATATAGAGTTATTTTATTCATCAATCAAAAAACAATCATCATGAAAAAAACAGTGGTAAGTATTGCCGTTGCTAGTATGCTAATGTGTACTGGTTTAATGGCTAATCAAGAAAGTAGTACGTTGCATTTAAGTAGTTCTCATTTTATTATAAAATCAGAGATTAGTACTTTTTGTAAGGCGATTATTAAAGGGGATGTTTCTTTGGTAAAAGGAATGATTGAAGCAGGGGAGGACATTAATAAAAAATCTCAGGGAATGACGCCCGCAATTTTTGCAGCTAGGTACAATAAAGCGGAAATATTAGAATTACTTATTGCAAATGGCGCAGACCTTAAGGTTAAAAGTAATAATGGCTTGTCTATTATGGAAATTGCTAAGGCAGCAAACGCAAAGGATGTATTAGCGGTGCTATCTAAATAGTAATTAGCTACTTAAAAAGCAAAAAGCCATTTGATATCGAATGGCTTTTTGTTTTACTATTTTCACATAAATATAGTGTTCTCGCAAAATATAGTGAAAATTAAAATTCAAATCCTGTAAATACTCTATATGCAAATGCATAAAGTGCTATAGATAGCATTATTACGCAAAATACGGAGTAGGCCTTTAGTAGCATTACAACAATGCTTGGCTGACAATTTTCGAAAGCTTCTTGGTAAATGTTTTTAAAGTGTAATAGTGTTCCCATATAGTTTTGTTTAATGATTGTAAATCAAAGCTATAAGGATTAAATCTGTAACGGTGTAAAGACTAAGGGTGTTCCAAATGTAATAAAAAATATAGAACCATTGGTGAATTTGTAAAATTTATTTAAAGAAGCGTAAGTTCTTTTTAAAGCCTTTAAAATTGGCGTTTTATGTTAAGAGTAGTTGGTCGTAATTAAAGGTTGTTTTGTCGATTTTATTTATACTTTTCCTGCGTATTTTTCTATCGCTTCTTTAATTTTTTCGATTCTATTTTCTGGGTCTGGATGCGTGCTTTGAAATTCGGGAGCTCTATTTGGTCCGGCAGCGGCTTTAAGAATTTCCATTACTTTTATCATTTCTTCTGGTTGATATCCAGATTGAAGCATAAGAAGTACTCCAAGGTCATCACTTTCTAACTCGTCTCCTCTTCCATTTGTCAAAAGTTTATTCTGGCCAATACCTCCAACTAATCCACCCATATCAGCTCCAACTGTAGCGCCCATGGTAAGTGTTTGCCAAAAACTACTGTCTGCGATACGCTCAGCAGAATGACGGCCAATAACATGACCAATTTCATGTCCTAAAACTCCAGCTAACTGGGCTTCATTTAATTGAGAAAACAAAGCATAGGTAATAAATATTTGTCCACCAGGTAAAGCAAAAGCATTTATAGTTTGCGAGTCAGCCAATAAATGAAAATCGTATTTATATGGTGTTTCTCTAGCAATACTACTGTTTACTAATTTATGACCAACAGCATCCACAAAAGATTGCATACGTTCGTCTGGGTATAACCCGCCGTGTTGTTGAGAAATTTCAGGTAAACTTTGTAAACCTATAGCAATTTCTTGCTCAGAGGTCATGTTTATATTTTGAGTTCTTCCTGTATATTCGTTCTTTTCGCTATTGTTACAACGTTGTATAAAAGCAAAGGCTACAATGGCAAGACCAATAAAAATTCGAATTTTCCAACTTCCTCTTCTCATGGTGTATCGTGTTTAAAATAGGGGTTCAATATACAAAAGAGTTAGAGAAGGTCTTTATTAATGTCTAAAATATTATTTCGGACATAGTTTTTAATGAAGCCATTTGTAAAGTGTTCGCTACCATAAAAATCTTCTTGTTGTAATAACAAAAGGATATTTTTTCTTCTAAAAGAGGTTAACATGGGTTTAGAGATAGGAGCATAGCTGTAATGCCAAGGCTCATATTTAAAGCCTTTTCTTTTAGGATGGTCGGTGTACACTAAATAAAAGCCATATTTTTCAGAATTAGCATCCATCCATTTTTTAAAATCTTCATATGGACCGCCAGCCTCAAATTTACTAGGTACTAACACATTTCCTTCGACTTTTCTATAGCCATCGACAATGTCTACATCTGTTCCCCAATGATGTCTACTAGTTCCTGGGATAGTAGAATATTCTATAATTTTATCAATAGCAGCTAATGGTTCCATGCCATTATCTTCCGTGTATTTATCATATTTTCGTTCCCATATTAAGGCCTGTCTTTCAAAATTGCGATAACTGGAAACAACTTTTAAATCAATACCTGCAGTATAAGCGGCTTTTTTCATTTCTATAAAAGCATCGTGGGCTTGCTTTCTAAGGTTAATGCCTTTTCCATAAAGCTTTATGTCTTCCTTGCCCATTAGTTCTAGAATAGAATACTCCTGCTCTCCATTAAAAAAGACAGGAGGCATGGTTGCAATAGCAATAGAAGTTAAACCACTTTTTTTCAGAAATGTTCGTCTTTGCATTTTGTTTTATTTAGTTTTTGGTATAAGGTGTTTGGGTATTCCATGACAGTACTTCAAAAATATTGCCAAAGACAAAAAATACAGAACTCTTCTTATCATAAAATTGGTCTTTACCAAAGATAAGAAGTTTTTAAATATTTTCTTTTGTTTACCTTTTAATGGTTTAGTTATTTGATTATTATTGGTTTAGGATTATTTTTTTTCATTTGATGTTAAGTATAAGTAGCCTTGATGTTTTTGTCTTAAATTGTTAAGTGTAATTATATAAAAGTAAATACCCGAAGCAAGACCATCGTTCTTTTTAATAACGGCCGTTCTATTAGAATACCCGCCAAATTCATTGGTGTAATTATCTTTAGAAAAAACCATAACCCCGTATCGATTATAAATTTGCAAATTATTATCTTTAGATTCTTCGATACCATCTATTACAAGAACATCATTAATACCATCTCCATTTGGAGTCATGTAATAATTATCTAATTCTAAAATATTATAGGTTTCTAATAAATCGTCATTACCACCAATGGTTATAATGGAATATTCATTAGGAACAAATATTTCGGAAGTTACGGATCCATAGGTGTAGCCTCCTTGTACTGTTGAGTTTCCTAGGTTTACCCAATGTTGTAAAGATTTGCTCCAACCAATAACTTTTAAATCGGTTAAAAATTCAGCAAGAGTGTTAATCTCACTATAGGTATCCCAAGTAAGTGTAACTTTAGATGGTATATCGCTTTCCAAATGCCAGAATTCTTTTGTACTTACTTGAAAAAAATCGGGCCCTTTGGCATCGGTATCAAAATTATCATTAAAGGTAGAAGGTTCATTGGGATCCTCATAAAAATAAGCACATTTGGCAAAAGCATTTGTAGCCTCAGATTCTAAAGTTAAAGTGCGTAGTCTATTAGCGACACCTATGGGGAAAATAAAAGAATCTTTATTGGTTATGGATGCATAACCATCTACTTTAGAGACTAGGTTTTCACCAATATAAAATGCGTCATTTATAAAGTTAATATGAATATCTGTATTGTTTCTAGGAGTAACAATATCCCCTGTAATTAAATTGGTATTATTTAGTATTTCTATCGGAGTTTCTAAATACAAATTGTAATCTACTAGCACTTCAGAATCATAGAAAACAGGAGTATTACTTCCAGAAATAGTTAAAGATTTATCATATCCATAAAAGCCTACTAAACCAAGGTTTTTATTAAACATTCCGTCATTTACTAAATCTAAATGAAACCCTACGGCAGTACCACTATGTACTTTTATATTACCAAAATTATGCACTGCATCCTGTGCTACAATAGTATTTTGTAGCAGTAAGAAAACGATTATGGTTTTGAACAGTTTCATGGTTTTTAAATCAAGGTTCTAGTTTTAATAGGTCATTGAGATATTGGATATTCCACTATTCGTTTGGTGAAAAGAGGAATCGAAATATAGCGCGTCTGATGCTGTGTTTGATGAACTATAAAACTCTGCCCCATTTTGAAGATAAGAAACTCTACCAGAGCAATCTACTTGAATTTCAAAATTATCCCCAGCGGAATATGTAGAAAACTTTCCTTTGTAAGTTCCGTTTTCATAGACGTATATATTCTTGTTTCTATTTAAGTAGATAGCGTAATCCATACTTTGGTAAGATGCATTTGTTGCAGGGTCGCTATTAAGACCAACCATTCTATATCGGTCATTTGTGATAACTGTAAAGTTTAGTTTTCCTTCTTCTCCAGCAGGTACAGCATGGTAGATAGAATACCCTTGAGCGTTCCATCCAGACCCAGACGTTTTATTTAGAACTCCTGCGTTATATGTCATTGCTCCTGTTCTAAAAATATCGGATAATCCTAAATTATAAGTAGTAGTGCTGGTTGCAACTTTAAATCCATTAGGTAAAGTACCTGTTCCAGTACTAGTAGTAACTTGTATATCAAAAGAGCCACCTGTTCCTCCAGACGTAACGTTTGCAGTTATTTGAGTAGCGCTATTTACGGTAGCACTATTTACTGTTTGCCCTGGAATAGCTACTATTGCCGAACCATCAAAATAATTTCCGGTAATTATGATGTTTTTCGTTTCATTGACTGCGAATTGGGAACAACTGCCTAAATTACCAGAGTTTCCAGATACAATAGGATAATTAAGAGGCATGCCTGTAAATGTAATATCTGGATCTAATCCATTAGAAAAAGTATAGGAGCCATCTACATTTTGCGTAAATTTTGCTGGTATAGAAGATATTCTATAAGGGTCTGCAGTGGTTCCTGTTCCAGAAATTATAATATTACTATCCGCAATTATTTTGGTTTCATCTCCGTTAGGTTGTACTTTTTTCCAAGCGATACCATTGTATTGGTACAAAAATTTATCATCAGAATTGTACACTAAGGATCCTTCGTATGGACTCGAAATAGTATTTATTTCAACTAATGTAGCCGAATGTATAGATACTAAATTTTCGGCTTCTGGAGCTTGTGCCTTTGTAAGTAGAGAGGTTAATAAAAAAGAAAATAAAAATATTTTTTTCATGCTATTATAAATCTAAAATGGTAAACATAAATTCAGAATTAAATTTATTACGGTTTGATCCTCCATTATCATTATCTCCGATAATGACTTGAAAACCTGTTGCAGTTTGGTTAGAGTAAGAGATTCCTGGATCATCGTTTCCAGCGCCACCTCTTCCTGGTTGTGTTAATTGAATAATATAATTATCATCGGATACTGCTCCAGATGGTAATGTAATCTGGTATCTACCTTGACTTATTCTAGAAGCGGTAACACCTGTAGTTGCACGTGTTACCCCTCCAGTACTTGATATTTTCCCAAAAGCCTTTATCGGGCTCTCATAAAATGCTCCACCATTTGCTCCAACAGTTATACTGTTATTAGTCTCAGCTCCAACAGTATTATTATCAGCCCAAGTTACGGTTCCAGAATTATCTGTAGTTAATATCTGGTTATTTGTGCCAGGTGCTATTTTTATTGGAGTAACATTAGCATTTTTAATATTTTCGGTTTCTACGGCATCTACTTTTAGTTCGGAAGTACCCACAGCGTTGGAATTAATTTCCGAAGCGTTTACAGAGTTTGGAGCTAGGTCAGAAGCGGTAATGCTGTTGTCTTTTATTACTCCATTGGCGCCACCTTTTATTGCATCTAAGGCAAGGTCTTCATTTATAATGGTGTTATTTAGTATATTTTCGGTTCTAACGGCATCATTATTTAGTTTGGCATTGTTTATTGCATTATTAGCAACATCTAGAGTAACATTTTCAAGAATTGAATTAGTAGGTGTTCCTCCTAGGCTAATAGTGCTTTGTGGGGAAGAAAGGTTTCCGTCTGCTACACCGCCTACTTGATTATCTACGTATGTTTTTACAGCAAGTTCTGTTGGGAATTTAGTGTTGGTTCCATCGGCCAGAGTAACATCGTTAGATTTGTTAGCGGTATCTTCTTTATCGTTTTGTAAAGCAGTGATATCGGTGTCGTTGCTCGTAATGTTTGCTGTGTTTGTAGTTATTAGAGTGGTGTTAGCTGCTTCTGCAGCAGTAGCTCTAGTTACTTCTGCCGTAATAGCAGTAGTATTGTTAGCAATATCGGTATCGTTACTCGTGATGTTTGCTGTGTTTGTAGTTATTAGGGTAGTATTTGCAACTTCTGCATTAGTAGCACGAGTAACTTCTGCGTTTATGGCATTTGTGTTCGCCGTAATATCGGTGGACTCTTCTAAATCGGAAAGGTCAGCAGAAAGTGTAGTTCCACTTTCGGTAACATTTAAGTTAGTGCCATCGAAATCTACAGCAGAAATATCATCATCTGTAGTAATAGTTCCTACTTGATTATCTACGTATGTTTTTACAGCAAGTTCTGTTGGGAATTTAGTGTTAGTACCGTCGGCCAGAGTTACATCGCTAGATTTGTTAGCGGTATTTTCTTTAT
>NZ_JADGES010000027.1 GCF_016744255.1 Maribacter sp. | reverse complement strand
GCCTATTTACTAACACTGACTATATCGAAACTAAAACAAAATAAATAAAACATATAAAAACGATTCTTATGAAAAAAATGAACTCCTTTATGAGCGTAATTGCAATGGCACTTATTTGCTCTACCACTTTTGGTTGTGAACCAAAGAACAAAAAAACAAACAAAGAGATTATATACGCACAAGCAATGGCTCCTGCTCCCATAGAAAACAATACCGTGAAAATTGCTTTGTTACTAGACACAAGTAATAGTATGGACGGATTAATAAACCAAGCGAAAGCACAACTATGGGATATCGTAAATAAGTTTACCCATGCTAAATGCGGCAATGAAGCCAAACCCAACTTGCAAATTGCACTCTACCAATACGGCAATGACAATCTTTCTTCTAAAGAAGGATACATTCAACAAGTATTAGATTTTAGTGACGACTTAGACGAGATATCCGAAAAACTATTCTCTCTTACCACAAATGGTGGTGAAGAATATTGTGGAGAAGTTATACAGACCTCTCTAAAACAATTAGAATGGGGAGCAAATAAAGACAATCTAAAACTAATTTTCATTGCCGGCAATGAGCCATTTACACAAGGAAAATTAAACTATGAAGATGCCGTTACCAATGCCAAAGAAAAAGATGTTATTGTAAATACCATTTTCTGCGGAAACTATGAGCAAGGTATAAACAGCAAATGGAAAAATGGAGCTACCCTTACTGGTGGCGAATATATTGCCATTGACCACAATAGAAAAGTAGTGCATATTGACACTCCTTATGATGATGTCATTATTAAACTGAATTCTAAACTTAACACTACCTATGTATCTTATGGTTCTCTAGGTAAAGCCAAACAAGAAATGCAATATACGCAAGACAACAATGCAATGAAAATGGAAGAAGCGGTAGCTGTAAAACGTGCTGTTAGTAAAAGTTCCAGATTGTATAACAACAAAAAATGGGACTTGGTAGATGCTGCGGATGATGTTTCATTTGAAGTATCTAAAGTTAAAACGGAAGACTTACCTACCGAATTAAAAGATAAATCTACTACAGAGATTAAAAGCTATATAAAAGAAAAGAAAGAGGATCGAATAAAAATTCAGAAAGAGATTCAAGAATTAAACAAAAAGAGAGATTCCTATATAGCTAAAAACCAAAAAGAAAATGCAAAAGGGGAATTAGAAAATGCGATGCTAAATGCGATTAAAAAGCAAGCTGCTACAAAAAACTACAAATGGGAAGAATAATTTTTAATGGGTAGATGTTTGTAATGGGTTTATTCTACATACTAGGATAATCCCATTTTTTTTATTGCGCAGCAGGACAGTAACAATCGTACTTTCTTTCCGATTGCCCAAAATCGTAACCTACTGTAATTTGATGAAAACCACCATTATCGAAACGAATATCTCCCATTTGATACGAGTAATTATAGGAAACCATAAAATTCTTAATATTTGCACCTACGATTGGAGTAATAAGCTGTAATCTCTGCTCTCCGAAAGTACCATTAGATAAAAATTGTGCTCCATCGAAACTTCTTCTATAAGAAACACCTCCCCATACTCTACCAAAGTCTACATCACGATACACTTTAGCATTAAAATCTACGGTCTTTTCCTTTGTATAATCTGTTAGTTGAAATAATACAGAAGGCTCTATTTGCCACTCGTTTCTACCAAAAATATGACCCGCAGAAACTACATATCGCTTTACATTATCTATCTCGGTAACAGAATACAAATCCCTACTACTTCCTAATGCATTTAAAACAGCTGCATGTGCGTAGAAATCTCTAAAGTTATAAGACATACCAAAGTCTACATTAAAATACCCCACACTATTATCTGCTCCATTAATAACAGGATCAGGAATAACAGACCTAAATTCGGACTCATCCAAACGGCTTTGTAAATAGCCAGCACTTAACCCAAATGAAAGTTGATTTAAAGCACGTATATCTTCGCCCCCCATTCTTAAATGGTGTGCATATGTCATTTTAAAACCTGTTTGTGAATGGTATCCATTAGCATCATTATAGACTATAGCACCAATTCCACTATCACTGTCTCCCAATCTAAAGTGGGCATTAAGCGTTTGCAAGCTAGGAGCTTCCTCTACATTAAACCATTGTTTTCGTATAGTACCTCTTATTTTACCACCTTCTCCAATACCTGCCATGGACGGGAAAACCAAGTAATAGTTATCGGATAAATAATCAAAATATACAGGAATTCCTTCCTGAGCATAATTTTGAAAACTTAATGCAAAGAAAGACAATAGAAGTAAAAATCGGTTTTTCATCTAGTAATAGGGGCTTATTATTGATATATCTTCTAAATATAAAGTATAACGGTCTAAATACAACAATAGTATCCCAGGTCTAACTAAGAATTACTTTGTATTTTTGTAAAAAATTATAGATTCATGAAGGAGTACTCTATCACGGTTGTTGCAACGAGCAACCCTACCATATTAAAATTTGAGACCAACCACCTTTTAACCAGTCATACAAATTACGAATTTAAGAATATTGATGAGGCTAAAAATTCACCCTTAGCGCAGCAGTTATTCTATCTACCATTCATCAAAACAGTTTATATTTCTGGCAACTTTATTGGCTTAGAAAAATTTGATATTGTTACATGGGATGATGTTAAAGATGAAGTTGCTCAGCAATTAGTAGAGTATTTAAATGCAGGCGAACCTATTGTTATTGAGGAAGAAACAGACAAAAAAGTTGCAGTAACCGTTTACGCAGAAGTTACACCGAACCCAACTACCATGAAATTTGTAGCAAGTAGAAAAATAGTTGCTACAACTTTTGAATTTAAAAATATAGATGAAGCTAAAGATTCTCCTTTAGCATTAGAACTTTTTCAATTGCCTTTTGTAAAACAAGTATTTATTGATGAGAACTATGTATCTGTTTCTAAATATGATGTTGCTGAATGGGATGAAATTACTATGCCTTTACGAGAACTTATAAGAGAATTCATTACAGATGGCAAACAAATAGTATTAGATACTATTACCCAACAAACGCAAGTAGCGACTCCTGTAGAGGCAAAAAAAGCGGTAAGCCTAGATGACACTTCTAAACAAATAATAGATATTTTAGAAGAATATGTAAAGCCTGCTGTTGCTAGTGATGGTGGTAATATTCTTTTTCAATCTTATGACGAAGACACTAAAACCGTAAATGTAATTTTACAAGGAGCTTGTAGCGGATGCCCTTCTTCTACTTATACTCTTAAAAATGGTATTGAAACTATGCTAAAAAATATGATGGGAGACAAAGTAAATGAAGTGGTTGCTTTAAACGGATAACCTTTCTATAATATTAGTCATTGTTCTTATTATTTCTTAAATTAGGAAAAACATAAAAACACTAATTATGGCAGTATTAAAAGTTATTGAAGTATTAGCAAATTCTGATAAAAGTTGGGAAGATGCAACAAAAAAAGCAGTTTCTCATGCATCAAAAAGCGTTAAAAACATACGTTCTGTATATGTGCAAGACCAAAGTGCTAATGTAAAAGATGGCGAGGTAACTGAATTTCGCGTTAATGTTAAACTTACTTTTGAAGTAAAATAAGTTTAAAAAAGTATAAGAAGAGCACCTATTTAATGGTGCCTTTTTATGCTTTTTTCTTTTGTTGTAAAACAAAATCTTTTAAATAATACGGCTCAAAATAAGCCACATCTTCAAAATCTTTATTTTCAAATTTCCTATACGAAAGCATCGCCATTTCCTTTGCAGAAGGAACTACAGAGGTATTGAATTCAAAATTAGGGTGTATTAAAATCTCTTTGCATTTTTCTGCCCCATTACCCGCAATAACAACTTTACCTTTCTCTACAAATTCACTAAAAGAATTAGCATCTACAATTTCAGCTCTTGTTTCTCTAATTTCGGAATATGCCGTATTGAACACTGCTGAATACACTTCCATCCTTCTTGCATCTAATACCGGAATTACAACCGCAGATGTATCTAAAGTTACTTGATTGGCCATACTCTCTAATGTAGCAATAGATATTAAAGGAATATCTAAAGAAAAGCACAAACCTTTGGCTGCTGAAACACCAATACGTAATCCTGTATACGACCCTGGACCTTTGCTTACTGCAATAGCATCTAAATCTAAAATAGACAAGGAAGCCTCTTTCAAAGCTTCCTCTATAAATACATGTAATTGTTCTGCATGAGAATAATTAGGCGAATTATGCTCTTTTAAGACTATAATTTCGCCGTCCTTAGCAACACTAACCGAACAGTTGGTAGTTGCCGTTTCTAAATTTAAAAGTATTGCCATAATGGCTACAAATATAATCTAGTTTAAGCTTATAGGAATACCAAAATAGAATTCTAATATTTTTAATCTAAAAATGTAATCGTATTTGGTACGTACCACATCTGCCTCTGCATTATCTACTCTAGACTGCGCCTGACTAAAATCAAAAGCATTCATTAAACCAACATCAAACCTTTCCTTGGAATAGTTATAAGCTAATCTCCTTGCTTCTAATGTTTTTTCTGCAGCTTCGTATGCTTTATTAAATGTTTTTACATCTACATACGCCTGTTGAATATTAGATTCTAAATCTAATTTATCTTGTTTATACTGGAGTCTACTTTTTTCTAATTGTATTTTAGCTCTTTTAATACCATTCTTAGTACTAAATCCATTAAAAATAGGAACATTCAATTGCGCGCCATAAGAGACACCATCAAAAACCCAAAGCTGATCTTTAAAACTAGGAGTATAAGGAACATTATTACCATCTAATAAGGTAGTTACATCTGAATATCTTGTTCCATAATTAACAAACCCAGATAAGGTAGGATAAATTGCTCCTTTTGCTATTTTTAAATCCTTTTCCGCAAGCGTAACATTAGATTCAGAGAATTTAATATCATTTCTATACGTCAAGGCCTTATTAAAAATATCCTTAGCAGAATTATCTAATACATTAGAAGGTGGAATATTAAAGGTCTCATCTACTACATCAAAATTTTCGTAATCTGTAATTTGTAGTAATTGTGATAAATTAATCCTAGCTATTAACACTCTACTTTCCCCATTAACAATCTGTTGTTCTTGGTTAGCTGCAGTTGCTTCTATCTCTAATAAATCCCCTTTCGGAACAACTCCAGAATCCACCAATTCCTTAGTCCTTTTTAAATCTTGTTCTGTTACCGCATATTGTGCCCTAGCTACTTTTAAAGACTCTTTATTAGACAATACCTGCAAATAAGCATTTGCAACACTTAAACGAATATCATCCTTTAAATCATCTAATCGATACTGACCTGCAATGGCATTTAATTTTGCTCTATTTAGTCTATTTATATTCCTTAAACCATCAAATAAAGTAATATTAGAACTTATACTAGCATTCATATTAAAGGCCGTACTATTGGTAGGCGCATTATTTGTAGGGTTAATAGAAAACCCTGTATTGCTAGAATAAGAATTAGTGCCATTTAAATTTGGAAGTAAATCCCCAAAAGCATCCGATTCTTCAATTTTAGTATTCTCTAAATCTAACTCATACTGTTCAATAGACAAGTTATTCTCCACTGCATAAGTAACGCATTCTTCTAATGTCCACTTTTTTTCTTGAGCCGATGTAATTCCGACTACTAAAACTAGCAATAGCGCTATTAGTTTATATTTCATCTTTTGATTTTTTTTGATTATTGATTGATGTCTTACTCTTCACTTTCTTCTGAATCTTCTTCCTCTTTGTCTTCATCGCCAATTTTAATTGGCTCCGTTTTATTCCATTGTTTTACTTCATCCTCTTCTGTAATACCTGAAACAATTTCTACATTAACACCATCAGAAATACCAATTTCTACATCTTTTCTTTCGAACTCTTGGTCTCCCACAGAAATCTCTACATACGGTTCATCTGTTTTTTTATCAAACTGCAATAGAGCTTCTGGAATTACCAGTATGCTATCCTTTTTCTCTAATACAATAGATGCATTAGCACTGTAGCCCGCACGGATAAACAAATCGTCTTTTATCTCTATATCTCCTTCAATTTTAAACTGAACTGCTCCGGTTTCTTCCACTCCTTTAGGTGCTATAAACTTTAATTTTGCATCTAACTCTACATCCTCAACAGCTCCTAAACTAATTTTTAAAGGCGTTCCTAATTTTAGCTTTCCTACCTCTCCTTCATCTACCTTACCCTCAAAAATCATTTTAGTTAAATCTGCAATAAAAGCGATAGTAGTACCTGCATTAAAATTATTCGTTTGCACTACTTGGTCCCCTACCTCAACAGGAATTTCTAAAATTGTACCCGTAACTGTAGCTCTAATATTTGTATTTGCACTGGTAGAACCTCCTGTAGAACCTACTCTAATAATTTGATAATCTGCTCTAGCATTATTCAATTCCTGTTCCGCTTGGTTAAATTGTAATTGTATGCTATTAAAATCTTGACTAGAAATTACTCCTTTATCAAATAGGTTTTTATTTCTATCAAATTCTATCTTTACATTATTCAATGCTAATTCCGCATTACGTACTCTTCCTCTAGATTGGTTTAAAGACTGCTCATTAGGAACTACTTTTATAACAGCAATTAAATCTCCTGCTTTAACTTTTGCTCCTTCTTCTAAATATATTTTCTGAATAATACCAGAAATCTGAGGTTTAATCTCTACTTCTTCTTCTGGCACAACCTTACCCGTAGCTACCGTCTTTTTTTCTACACTAGAAATAAATGGTTTGCTAGTTTCATAAGTAATTGCCGACTTACTGTTCGATTTTATAAAAAATACCGCAGCCCATAGCGCACCTAATACTAAAAGTCCTATTAGAATATACTTTACGATTTTGTTCATTTTTAAATTGTATTTATTTTATAATTGGTTTTATTATTCTTCTCTTAATGCATCTATTGGTCTAATGCTAACAGCTCTTTGCGCTGGAATAAGACCTATTAATGTTCCCAAAATCACCATGATTGCTAGTGCTCCAAGTATATAAGGTATAGGTACTGTTGGGTTCGCATATGGAAAATCTCCGCCTTCCGTAAAAGTATTTAGTAAACTAAGAAAACCAGCTCCTAATATTATACCTATTACCCCAGCTATAGTGGTTAAAAAAACAGATTCTAGAATAATTTGATTTCTCACCTCTGAAGGTGTTGCTCCAAGCGCCCTACGAACCCCTAATTCCTTGGTACGCTCCTTAACCGAAATTAAAAGTATATTCCCTATACCAATTACTCCTGCTAATATGGTAGCTATACCAACTACCAAAGACATAAATGTTAATCCGTCTGCAAAGCCCATAATTTCTCCAAAACGTTCTCCTAAATTAAAAGACCCAAATGCTCTTTCATCTTTAGGGTTTACTCTATGGGTGCTTTTTAATATCGCTTTTATATCTTTTTCTACCTGTACCACATCTGCATCATCATATGCGGCAATACATAAATACCCTACATTATCACCAGAATTATATAATTTACGATAGGTAGAAAACGGGATAAACATGGCACTATCAGAATCGAAACTTACTCCTTCCGCTAATTTATGCACCCCAATTACTTGAAAATACACATTACCAACACGAATATACGCACCAACCGGGTCTTCTTCTTTTTTAAATAACTCTTGTTGTACTCTTTCGCCAATAACAATTACTTTTCTTGCTTGGTCCATATCTTCTTGGTTTATGAACCTTCCTCCGTCAAATATTTTCTTTGTAGATATTTTGGTGTAAATAGGAAAATCTCCATTGAGAACATAAGAACCTGATTTTTGTCCCCTTACGGTATACACAGGCTCCGAACCAAACTCTCCCTGTGTAATTCTCGGAGCAATATATTGTATTTCAGGAATTCTATTTTCTAAAACCTCTACATCTCCTAACTTAAGCTGCATAGGCCTTCCTGTTTTAAAACCAGCGTTAGGCATACTTGTACTTTGAGCCCACACAAACATACTATTCATAGCAACGGTTTTAAAAGCCTTATCAAAACCATTATCTAACCCTTTGGCCGCTCCAGAAAGAGCTATATATATAAAAATACCCCAAAGGACACCAATAACTGTTATAATTGTTCTGGTCTTATTCTTACTAATAGAACCAAAAATCTCTTGCCATGTATTACTATCAAATAAAAACTTCATATTATTCGTCTCTTAGTGCTACAATGGGTTTAATTCTTGCTGCTCGTTTGGCAGGTATATAACCTGCAAGTGCACCGAAAACAATTAATAAAACTGTAGCTCCAATTGCAACTGGCATATCTATATAAGGATCCGTTATAAACCTATCTTTTAATTTGTCTCCCATGGAACTTAATATGGCGATTCCTATTATCATTCCTATAAAACCAAATACTGTTGTAATAAAAACAGATTCTAATAAAATAGTACTAATCACAGATTTTGGTGTTGCGCCTAAAGCTTTACGAATACCTAATTCTTTAGTACGCTCTTTTACCACAAAAACCATAATATTACTTATACCTATAATACCCGCAATAATGGTTCCTATAGCCACGAAGCCTACAATCATTTGTAAAACAAAAGCCATTTGTTGTGTTTGCTTAAGGCCTTCTGCTACGTTCCTTACATAAAGACCATTCTGATCGTCTGGATCTATATATTTTTTTTTCTTTATAAACTCTGTTATTCCTTTATCCAATGCTAAGGCACCTGCATAACCTAGTTCTGGTCTAAAAGCAACAATAATTTGATCTATTTTATCTGTATTCTTCTCTATTAACTGTCTTGTGGTATATGGAATATAAATGCGCCTTTCTTCATCATCGCCTCCTTCATCTTGGTACACTCCTATGACTTTAAATGCACTACCTGCAATATCTATATATTCTCCGATGGGATTTTTATTACCAAACAAGTCTTTTTGTACCAGACGACCAATAACAGCGGTTTTACTTTTCCCCTTAATATCATTTACGTTAAGGTATCTCCCCTCCATAATGATCGTTTTCTCGGCTATCTGATGTGATGGTGCTACCGCTCTTGTGGAATAATTATTAGATTCATTTTTATATTTAACCATCCCATTTCTTGAAATTCTTGGCGTTATGTATTCCAAGAAAATTGGAAAATTAGTCTTAATATCTTCTAAGTCCGAATTATCAAACTCTATACGCCTTCCTGATTTATACCCTTTATAAGGTTTGGATGTTTGGCCTGGAAAAAGGGTGATGATATTTTGGGCATCATCTTCAAAAAATTTAGAAAAAGTGTTCTTAAGACCATTTCCAAAACCAAAAAGAACCACAAAAATTAGAATACCTAAAGCTACCGTAAACCCAGACAAGAATGTCCGTAATTTATTCTTTTGAATGGTTTCAAAAATTTCTTTCCAGTTATCCCTACTAAACATACTGTGCGGCTCTTACTTGCTCTACTTTTTTATCTTCAATAATAACTCCATCCTTTAAGTGCACTATACGTTTACACATATCTGCAATATCTGGTTCGTGGGTTACTATTAGTATGGTATTCCCTTGATCGTTAATTTTCTGAATAAGATCCATCACCTCATACGATGTTTTACTATCTAAAGCTCCAGTTGGCTCATCTGCCAAAAGCACTTTAGGCTCAGCTGCCATGGCTCTTGCTATTGCCACTCTTTGCTTTTGCCCACCAGACAATTCATTAGGCAAATGTGTTGCCCATTCTTTAAGACCTACCTGTTCTAAATATTTTAATGCTTTTTCTTGGCGTTCTTTACGACCAACTTTTTGGTAATATAATGGTAGTGCTACATTTTCCATAGCACTTTTGTAGTTTATTAAATTGAAAGATTGAAAAACAAAACCTAAAAATTTATTCCTATAATTGGCTGCTTTTGTCTCATTTAGATTTTTAATCGGAACCCCATCTAAGACATAAGAACCTTCATCTAACTCATCTAACATTCCTAAAATATTAAGAAGTGTAGACTTTCCAGAACCAGAGGAGCCCATAATAGCTACTAATTCTCCTTCTTCCACAGAAAAATTAATTCCTTTTAATACGTGCAACGAATTGCTACCCATTTTATAAGATTTATGAAGGTCTTTTATTTCTATCATGGTGGTTATGTTATTAACTTTTAATGGGTAACTGATGAGTTTTGACAATTAGACTTGTAAGTTCCTTATTTGTTACAAGTTTTAATCTAAATTTTTTGTTAAAATTAACCTGTCTCCTATTCAGACTTTATTTCATTCCAAACTTTTATTTTATCCTCTTCATTAACCCCTGATTTTACTTCTACAAAAATACCGTCGCTAATACCTAATTCTATTTCTTTGCGTTCAAATTCTTGGTCGCCAATAGCAATTTCTACAAATGGTTTTTTTGTTTTAACATCATACTGAACCAAACCTTCTTTTAAAGAAAGTACACTATCTGCTTTAGCCAAAATTATAGAGGCATTAGCACTTAGACCTGCTCTAATGAAAATAGTATCTTTTTTACTTAAAGTTCCTTTAATCTCGAACTGTATTGCGCCATTTTCCTCTTTTCCTTTTGGCGCTATATAATCTAAAACTGCATCGAAAATTTCACCCTCTATAGCTCCTACCGTAATTTCCAAAGGTAAATTCTCCTTTATTTTTCCAACTTCTGACTCATCTACCTTTCCTTCGAAAATCATTTTCTCCACATCTGCAATTGCTGCAATTGTAGTGCCTTCATTAAAAGTATTACTTTCAATAACTTGGTTTCCTACCTCTACAGGAACATCTAAAACCATTCCACTAACGGTTGCTCTAATAAGTGTATTTGCTGCATTACCAAAACCTCTCGTGGTTCCTGTTTTTACAATATCGTATCTTTTATTCGCTGCATTATAAGCTTGTTTTGCCTGATCATAAGAAACTTGAGCCCTTTCTAGATCTACTTTAGAAATAACCCCTTTACTAAACAAACCCTTCTGTCTCAAATGATTTCTTTGCTGGTCATCCAAAGATATTTTAGCCTCATCAATACTATTTCTAGCATCATTCAAGGCATTTAAATTAGGGACTACTTTTATTTTACATAGTAAATCTCCAGATTTAACATAATCCCCACCTTCCACATAGATTTCCTCAATTACCCCTGAAATATTCGGTTTTATTAAGACCTCTTCTAATGGCAAAATGCTTCCTGTTGCCATTGTCTTTTTTATAATAGTTTTCTTGGATGGAGATTCTGTTTCATACACTGTAGGATCTTCTGCATTCTTTTGGTACAAATAATACATAGAACCACTAAAGGCTATTACGATGACTAATAGAATGATTACAGTAATTGACTTTTTCATTTTTAATGTTTATTTTGTTCTGATTGCTATTATTTACTCTGCCCGTATTGCATCTATTGGTCTTGTTTTTATTGCACTTTGAGCTGGTATAAAACCTGCCAAAAGCCCTGAGAAAACAAGGATTAACAAAGCCGAAACGACTACACCTAAGCTTACACTAGGGTTTAGAAACATGTCCACAGGGCCATTCATTTCTAACACCTTATTAATACCGTAAATAAACAAGGCGCCAACGGTAATTCCTGCCATCCCTGATGTTATGGTAAGAAATATAGATTCCATTAATATTTGTAATTTTATAGACCAAGGCTTTTCTCCTAATGCCCTACGAATTCCTATTTCTTTGGTTCTTTCTTTAACCACTATGAGCATAATATTACTTACGCCAATAATACCAGAAAGCAACACCAAAACACCAACAAAGTATGCGATAAAACGCATAGCCCCAAATAAGCTTTCTACCCTATTATACTGTTCGTACAAATCAAAATGACCTACTGCTCTTTTATCTTTCGGATGTACTTTCCTTTTCTCTTTTACCAAAGCAACTATGCCTTCTTTTAAATCGGATATAGAACTACCATCATTAGCAGTAATAGCCATCCAACCGACATTATCTGCTCTATTAAAGGCTTGTAAAAAAGAAGTAAAAGGAACATAGATTTCTTTTTGTCCTTCTTCCCCATCCCCACCATTACTCTTCTTTTTATAAGTGCCTACAACCAAGAAACTTACTCCTTGTATTTTTATATATGAGCCTATTACTTTTTCATCTTTTTTATACAAACCCGTTTTTACACCTTCTCCTATGATGGCTATCTTCCTCTTCTCCTTAATATCGGAATGATTAATAAATCTTCCTGCAGTGATACTCATAGGATCTTGATTTATTATTTCTGGATAATCTCCATAGACATTATAAGCTCCTGCATTTATTCCTCTAATTACATTATTAGCCCCACCAAATCCACCTAGTTGGTTTCTTGGAGAAACAAATCTAAGATTCGAAAAATTATCACGAATAGATGTTACATCTTCTAATTTAAAACGAAAATTTCTGCCTTTTGGCAACCCTTTATATGGTTTTGTAGTACTCCTTGTCCACATAAACATGGTATTGGTTGCTATATCACCAAAATCGGATTTTATACCATTCTCTAACCCTTTACCAGCCGCCAACAAAATAATAAGAATAAGAATACCCCAAAAAACCCCAAACGCCGTTAAAATAGTTCTAAACAGATTACTGGTTAGCACTTCAATTATTTCTTTCCAACGATCTTTATCAAACATAGTTTCTCTTATTCGTCTCTTAATGCATCAATAGTATGAATACTTGCTGCTCGCCAAGCAGGAAAAAAACCCGCTACAGCGCCTGCAAAAATCAAAACAAAAACGGTGGTTATAGCTACATTAAAATTCACAGAAGGATTTAAAATATAATCTACCTCTATATGCGGACCTACAATTTCTAGAAGTCCCATACTAAATATTAATCCGGCAAATCCGGAGAGGGCGGTGACAAAAATAGCTTCATGTAAAATCATTCCTATAATAGACCATGGTTTTGCCCCTAATGCTTTTCGTATGCCTATTTCCCTAGTCCGTTCTTTTACAACAATTAACATAATATTACTAACACCTACAACACCTGCTATAATAGTAAAAACACCAACAATCCAAAAAAACAACTTAATGCTACTAGTAAGATTAAAATAACGCTTTGCTTCTTCCATTGCACTCCAAACCTCTATAGCACTCTCATCTTCTGGAGCAATAGTGTGGGCACTTTGCAAGTACTTCTTTAACTTTTCTTTAAACTGAATAGCATTAGCCACCGTTTCATCAAAACTTTCTGCAGGTGCCAAAGTGTACGAGAAATTATTTACTCTATTACCTCCATTAAATACTCTTTGTGCTGTTGTAATTGGTATATAAATACGCTCTTCTTCTCTGTCTTCTTTTTCCTTAAACTGACCTATGATTTTAAAAGGAATTCCAGATATCTCAATAAATGCTCCAATAGGTGTTTCTAAATCTCCAAAAACATCTTTCCCTATCTTATTTCCGATTACGGCTACTTTATTTGTGCTAATCTCATCTTGGTAATTAATAAAACGACCTTCTGATATTTTTGCGTTTTCAATTTGCTGAAATTGACTAGAAACTCCTTGCACCCCATAAGAGAGGCCTTCTTTTCCGTAGTTTACAGAAACACCTCTAACAAATATTCGTGAAGATTGATATTCAATATCGCCTTCTAACAGGTTGGAAGAAAACTCATAATTCTCATTGGTAAGTTGAATTCTTCTACCAGGGTTAAGGCCTTTATATTCCACAGTTGTAACACCTGGCCAAACCCAAACACTAGTAGCAGCGTCTTGCTCAAATTCCGCGGCTATTCCATTTTGCATACCTTGTCCAAATCCCAATAAAATAACGAGAATAAAAATTCCCGATGCTACAGAAAGTCCCGTAAGGAATGTCCGTAACTTATTTTTTCGGATAGTATCAAAAATTTCTTGCCATCTTTCAATGTCGAACATAGATTGGTTTTGATTGATTGATTGATTGATGATTACAACACGCTGTGTTGTATACTCATAAGACTACAAAACCTTAGAAATGTTACAGTAAATTAAAAAAAAGTTTATTTCATTTTTTTGTAGACAAAATAAAATACTACGCCAACCAAAATATAAGGGATTGCCATAAGGTAAACAATACCGTTATTAACCCCTTCTGCCACTGCCGTATTATCTCCACTCTCTAGTACGGCCCTACACATTGCGCATTGCGCATTAGATACTTCTGGCAATAACATAAACCCAAACAACAAAACGATTATTCGCTTCATAATACTTTTACATTTTTAAAATCGTCCTTAAGAATATACATAATAAGGCGATATCATAAGATACACAACCACACCTGTAATCGCAACATACAACCATATAGGGAATGTTATTTTCGCTAGTTTCCTATGCTCCTTAAACTGCCCTAAATATGCCTTAGCATACGTTCGCAATACTAACGGAATTATTGCAATTGAAAGCACTATATGCGTTATTAATATAAAGTAATACAAATATTTAATAGCTCCCTCTCCGCCGAAGGAAGTAGATTCTGATGTCATATGATACCCAATATATAGGAACAAAAAAAGCAAAGACAAACCTATACACGTTTTCATTATATTTTCATGTAATTTTTGTTTGCCATTTTTTATCGCCCAAACAGCAAAAACCAAAAGTACCGCTGTTACACCATTAATACTTGCATAAATAGGCGGCAAAAAAGTTAACGGCTTTACATTTGGTAATTTAACTCCAAAAAGAATTGCAACTACTACAGGCACAATAATAGATACAATGGTAATTAACGTATTAAACTGTTTTTCTTTTTTTATAATTCCTGACATGCTACTCCTTTAATAATCTTTTTATATCCTCTTTTAAAATAGATATCTGTTCTTTTTCTCCTTCTCGATTTTCTCCTTGCTCCTCTGTGATTGTTCCTCTGTAATATATAATTGGATTATTAGCTGCATCTAACCTACAACGTAGGTATCCATTTTTATCTACTAAAGCAAACATTCCCGAATGTTCAAAACCGCCTGCAACTTCTGGGGCTTCTTTAGCAAAAATATAAAAACCCTTATTTGCTAATTCATAAATCTTATCTCTATCTCCTGTTAACAAATGCCAATCTAAATTGGTTATTCCATGTTTTTCGGCATACTCTTTCAATACCATAGGCGTATCGTGTTCTGGATTAATACTAAAAGAAGCAACGCCAAAATCCTTAAGTCCTTTAAATTCGTTTTGAATATCTACTAAGTTTCTACTCATAATAGGGCATATAGAAGGACATGTGGTAAAGAAAAACTCCACGACATAAACCTTACCTAGATAATCCTTATTGGTGATTGACAAACTGTCTTGATTTACAAATGAAAAATTAGGTACTTTTCTACGTTCCCCATTTACTTCTATAAAAGACAAACGGCTCATTCTATCCTTCTGTACCACAGTTCCACTTTGCACCCTCTCTATAATTCTAGGTATAAAAATTATACCAAAAACCAAAATCACAAAAGAAACCCAAACGTAGGTATATTTATTTTTCATTTTCCTTTCTTAATGCAGCGTTCTTTTTTAAAGCCATACGATATTCTGCTAAAATAATTTTCACATCATCTTCCATCTTATTATTTAAATCGGCCACCGAATTTGCATTAAAGCCATACTTAGTACCCTCATCTTTATCATCGGTTCTCCCTCTTAAACTTAGCTCCTTATCTACTATAAAAACATAAGGTGTTGCCAAATTTTCATCCAACTGAAGGTTCGTCTGTAAACTATTAAATAGCAATTGTACGTTTTCTGAATCGGTAAAAACAAAATGCCATTTATCTACACTTACTAAAGTAGATAGTTCTTTTTTTAAAACCTCCACTTCATCTTCCATTCCTTTTGGAACAACCATTATAAATTGAAAATCATTAAATTCAAAAAAACGCTTATATATTTTTTGATTCAGATTAAAAGCAGCTCCTTTTCTACCTTCTATATCATTTCCTAAAAAACCCAATATAGAAATCTTATTCTTAAAAGAAACTTTGGCATCCAGTGTAGAAATATCCGAAATCCCTTCGGTTAGTGTTGGTAACTTCCCAAAGTTATTTACTCCAGATGCAAAAAAAAGATACGCAACAACAGGAAGAACAAAAAGTACTACTAAAACAAAAACTTTTTTCATAAAAATAGAATCAAATAAAACTATGCAAAAATAAAAAAGACGGTGATTAAACCGTCTTTTATTGTGTTAATTCTATATCTTTTTAGAAATTCCAAGTAACAAAACCATCTTTATATACATTATATATATAATCTGCTTCTGTCAACAGTATAAAGGTTAAATAAAGAACCAAAAAAATAGGTGTCCATACTATTGCTCTCCTAAAACTAGATTTCTCATCTCTTAAGTGCATAAAATCCCAAGCGATATAATATGCTTTTACAAGAGTTAATATTATAAATATCCAATTTAATAACCTCATACCTAGAACAGATGTACCTGTTAGAGATTCTGGCTTAATAATACCCAATACTACCTCTACAGCTGTTACTAAAGTTAAAAAAGCTAATACACCCCATATTTTTTGAGTATTGTTCTTAAACTTTAAAAGACCTCTAAATATTTCTAATTTGTGTTCGTGTGCCATTATTTTTATTCTAAAATTTCAATAAATTGAAATGTAATTTTTATATTAATTATACTAAGTAGAAAAAGGTAAATACAAATACCCAAACTAAATCTACAAAGTGCCAGTATAAACCAACCTTCTCCACCATTTCATAATGTCCTCTTCGTTCATATGTACCAATAACGACATTAAAGAAAATTATAAGATTTATTACTACACCTGATAATACGTGGAAACCATGGAAACCTGTTATAAAGAAAAAGAAATCGGCAAATAATCTGCTACCATATTCATTATGAATAAGATTAGCTCCTTCTACCACTTGCGTTGCACTCTTCAGCTTAGCTAAAGACTCTTCTCTAGATAACAATGTTTTTTCGCCTTCTGCATTTATAGTTTCTGTACGGACTAGAATATTAGAATTTTCCTTGAATCCTTTCACCACTTCATTGACAGAATAGCTAGGCATAGACCCTTCCCCATAAAACCAAATACCATTTTTATTTTGGTGCTGCACTCTATCTCCTGGAATTGTAACTGCGAAATCACTTAACGCAGCACGCTCACCACTATCTGCTTTAACAAACTGCAATATTCTTCCTCCTTTAGTTTCTAAAGCTCCTTTATCCCCTTTTATAAAAGTATTCCACTCCCATGCTTGTGAACCTACGAAAATAGCCCCACCTATAACAGTTAAAAACATGTACCAAATTACTTTATTCTTTTGCATTTTATGACCCGCATCTACAGCAAGAACCATAGTTACTGAGGACATAATTAAAATAAAAGTCATTAACGCCACATAAATCATTGGATAACTACCATGCGTAAATGGAACGTGTGTAAAAACTTCATCCGCAATTGGCCAAGTTTCTATAAATTTAAACCGTGAAAATCCGTAAGCTGCAAGAAATCCTGAAAATGTTAAGGCATCTGAGACTAGAAAAAACCACATCATCATTTTACCATAACTTGCACCTAAAGGTTGGTTACCACCATCCCAAAGTTTTTCTCCTGTACCTGTTGTTACCGTTGTACTCATAAAAAGATTACTATATTAATAGAATTTTGACAAAAATACTTTTTTTTTCGACTTAGAAAAATTGAAACCCTATCAAAACCCAATTTATTTAAAAATTTTATTCAACTATAGTCATAAATAGGATTAAATATACCCATAAAAGACCTAAAAAATGCCAAAAAGTACCTCCTAAGGACACACCTAGTACATTTTCTGAGGAATATTTTCCTTTTATTTGGTTATATAAAACTACTAATAAAGATATTATTCCTGCCACTACATGTGCAATATGCACTACTGCTATTAAAAAAATGTAAGACATTTTTATACTACTTGTTGGTCCTGTAAAATAATATCCTTGTGCGACCATTTCTGAAAACCCTTTAAATTGAAAAATAATAAAAACGACTCCTAACACCAGAGTAGCCCATAACAACAAAGTCCCTTGCTTTCCTTTATTAGCTATAATAGCTTTTTTTGCCAAGAAATAAGTAACACTACTAATTATTATGATAAGTGTACTTATATAAAATGAAGTAGGAAGGTTGAATTCTTTTAACCAATCTTCTCTTTTACTACTAATAATATAAGCACTCGTCCATCCTGCAAACCCCATAAGCAAACTAACAATACCAAACCATAGCATCATTTTTTTTGCTCTATCATTCTTCTCTTTCTCTGTACCTTGTGTTAAATCCATTCTTAATTATATAAATTTATCAATAACATAAACTATTTGCATCAGTGTAATATAACTTACACTAGCCAACATTAATTTTTTTGCGGATGGGTTGTCTCGTTTCTCATATAACTTAAAGGCGTACACTAACATCACTAAGCCCATTAAAAAAACAATAACAGCTGCAACAACAGACAAATGCAACCTTCCTGTAAAACCAAAAGCCGGAATTACGGATACTACTATCATCCAAATGGTATACATAATTATTTGTAAAGCAGTTCCTTTATCTTTCTTGCCTGTTGGCAACATTTTAAAGCCTCCTTTTTTATAATCTTCATCTAACATCCAAGCCAATGCCCAAAAATGAGGGAATTGCCAGAAAAACTGAATCATAAATAATGTTCCAGGTTCAATACCAAAATCATTTGTCGCAGCCACCCAGCCAAGCATAAAAGGAATTGCTCCTGGAAAAGCACCAACAAAAACACATAAAGGTGTTTTTGTTTTAAGTGGCGTATATACACTCGTATACAAAAAAATAGAGATTGCCCCAAACATTGCTGTTTTAGGATTTAGAACATATAATGAAATTAGGCCTATCCCTGTTAAAACGACAGCCATTATCATCGCCTTATTTACTGATATTCTTCCTGCTGGAATTGGTCTATTCTTAGTCCTATTCATTAAAGCATCCAAATCTTTTTCTATGACTTGATTATATGCATTGGAGGCCCCAACCATACAATACCCTCCAAAAGCTAGTAAGAGAATAGATAAGAAATCAATTTCAGTAGTCCCTAAAAGATACCCTGCAATAGAAGAAAAAACAACACTTACCGCAAGTCTTGCTTTAGTAATTTCCTTAAAATCAGCAAACAACAATGCAATTGAATTGTTCTTTGCCGGGCTAACCACAGTCTTCATTTTTAATATTCTAGTCAAGGGCTGCAAATATAACCCCAAGTCTAATTCCTCACAACGATTTGATGTATTTAAATTCCATTTTCACAAAGCAAACGACTTATAATACAATGAAAACGAATAATTTACAATAACTACTATTACTCTACTTAAAATAAACGCATGGAATACACCTCCAAAAAAAAGTGGCTATAGAGATGATTTATAGCCACTCCAAAGTAAACTACCTCGGGGCAATCCCACGAGGCATTCGTAGGAAAACAGCCTTAAAATTTCGATCATCGAGTAAAAAAATTAATTTAATTTAAAATTTATAGGAATATTAAAAGGCACTTTTACGGGCACCCCTCTTTGCTTTCCTGGAGTCATTTTTGGCAATTTACCAATAATTCTAGCTGCCTCATTTTCTAATAATTTATGCGGACCTCTCAACTGTACATCTGTAATATAGCCATCTTTCCCTATCCTAAAACCTACATGCACTTTCCCCTCTATATTCATCTCTTGAGCAGCCTCTGGATATCTAAAATTCTCCTGAACATGCCTTTGAATTTTATCTGTAAAACACCCTAAGCGCTCATCTTTTGTTACGTCTTCGCATCCAGGAAAAACTGGAGCATCTTCTACCAGCCTAAACATTATTTCCTCTATTACGGGAGGGTCTTTATCATATTCAATATCACCAGGATTTAAATCTGACGAAGTATTCTCCTCTGGTTCCAAAATAAAATCTTCTAATCCAGCATCTGGAGCATCGTCCTCTATAATTTTAAATTCTGGGTTTATTCTTTTTTTTGGTAAGACCTGTTTTTTCTTTGGAGTTTTTTTCTCAAGAACATAGGGTTCGGTATGATAATCGAAAATTTCCTCCTCTAGTGCTGTTTCTTTATATTTTTCACTTTCAAAGGTCTCAAAAGAAGCCTCTAAACCAAAATAAACTACAGACATGGCTATTATTAAACCAAACTGAAATCTAGTAGAGCCTCTTTTTTGTAAATTTACACTGTGCTTGCCATTTTTATGGCTTGTACTGGTACTCTTGCTGCTATTCTCATTGCCGTGAGAATTAGCAGTGCTACTTGCATTTTTGTTCATAATATTACGTTTTAGATCCGATTATCGGGATTGTTATAATTATGTTAAAATACAATAAGCGTACCAAAAAAAAATCCCAAGCCTAGGCTTGGGATTTTAACTATTTTATATGGACTATTTTACTGTAACTTAAAGGTAATAGGAATACTAAATGGTACTCTTACTGCTCTACCTCTTTGTTTACCAGGAGTCATCTTTGGCAACTTAGCGATAATTCTTGCCGCTTCCTTTTCTAAGTTTTTATCTGGACCACGCATTCTAACGCCTCCGATACTACCATCTTTTTGTATCACAAACATTACACTAACACGACCTTGAACACCCATTTCTTGAGCAATTTCTGGGTAACGAAAGTTTTTGCTAATATGTTTTTGCATCATCTTGTTAAAACAAGCTCTCTTGTTGCTTTCCTTCTCACAACCAGGAAAAACAGGAACATTTTCTATAACAGCAAAAGGTACATCTACATCTTCAAAAACTTCTTCCACCTCTACATCATCAACCTCAACAACTTCTTCTTGACTAGTTTCTGTAGACTCAATTACAGTTTCTTCTACTTCTACCTCATCTTCAACAACCTCAATAATTTCTGGTGCAGCTGGAGGTGGTGGTGGTGGTGGTGTTTTAATTTGCTCTGTCATTGGAACTTCTTCATCTAAGTCATCATCTACATTCATAGAAATGTCGTACTCATTAGTTTTTTCGTACGTTTTCCATTCTAATGCTTGCCAAACAATTAACATAACTACAGCCAATCCTATAACAAAGTACAGGCTGCTATTTCTTGTCAAATCCGCTTTAGGATTCTTTTTAAGTTCCATATTTATATAATTTAGTGATTGCTAATTTAACTAATATTTTTTTACAAATCCAAATACTACTTCCATTTTAACGCCCATTTCCTTGAAAAATAGATTTTTGTAATCCATCCTCCAAAAAATGCACCTATACTATTTGCCAATACATCTAACACATCTCCTTGTCTATCAGAGGTATATACAGACTGAACAACTTCAATAATCATACCAAAAATAATTGCTATACAAATCATCATAAATATGCTCTTAATCAAAGAAATTGCACCTTTAAAATTTTCTCTAATAGCAAGCACCCCTAAAACAACAGTCATAAAGTAAAATGTAAAATGTACTGCCTTATCTAAATGGGGTATATTAAAGGTTGGTGTACTTACTTCTGAAAAAGAAGATAAGCTAGAAAGTGTCACAAACACCATCCAGCTTATAAATGCAATTCTAAATATATACTTCTTAAGCACCTATCAATTCTTTGTAGGCAGCATCACTCAACAATGCTTCTACTTGAGAAGGGTCACTTAATTTTATTTTAATCATCCATCCTTCACCGTAAGGGTCTGTATTCACTTTTTCTGGCTCTTCTTCTAAACCTTCATTAAAAGCTACTATCTCACCCGATAATGGCAAGAATAAATCGGAAACTGTTTTAACAGCCTCTACAGTACCAAAAACTTCATCTTGATCTAATGTTTCGTCTAAAGTTTCTACTTCTACATAAACAATGTCACCAAGTTCACTTTGTGCAAAATCAGTTACTCCTACTGTAGCAACATCTCCTTCTACACGTATCCACTCATGATCTTTAGTGTATTTTAATTCCGCTGGTATATTCATTTTTTATTTAATTTATTTTATTTAGCAAAACAAATGTAATGGATCTACAAACAGAATTCAAAAAAAATACGGTTACAATAGCTACACAGTAATCACTTCACTAGTTTCCAAAATTATACCTTAAGGTAAACCCTGCATTAATGGTCGTTTGTGGAAATGCTGTAGATACAGCAAATTGAGAAAAAGAGTGATCATAAAAGAACAACGCATTTAAGCTTTTGCTCAATGCATAATCTGCCGTAAACTTTATAGACAATAGATTCTGCCCAGATGTTATTTGGTTATTATTAATATCTAAATTTCTTATAATAGTAATATTATCTCGCATGGTAACATCTGCCTTAAGATTTAAATCCCCTTTAAGCCTCGTTTTTTCTCCTCCTATATTCGTTACAAATTGCACATCCTTTATTCTATATCCTAAACCTACCGTATATTCCTTACCATTAATCTCTGTTAACAAGCTATTATCAAAACTTAAAGACAATGCTCTATCTGTGCGAACTTCTGCTAGTATACTTACGGAGTTTCTCATTTCGAAATCCACACGTATTAATGGATTAAATTGATCTGTTAAAACAACATTATTTATGATAAGTTCTGGTAAAAAATCTTCATTAGCTGTTCCTGCTTCTAAATTGTTTACATAAATACCATTCTCTCTTTCTAAATTGGTTTGGAAAGAGTTTATACTATAGGAAGCCCTATAACCGTGACTTAATGAGAAACGTTTAAACTTCTTTTTAAACCATTTTTTACGCATTAAGCCGGTATACTTTATATTCCAATTAGGAATTGGTATTCCTCTAAATGCATCTAAATTAACTCTATCTGCTTTTTGTCCTGTATATGCTGCAAAAAATGCAGGCAACAACACATTTTGTTGTGTCTTACTATAACGGGCTGGGAAACCATCATCATCCTCCGGGTTAGCAAGTGCAGAAGAAGGGTTACCGCGATCCGCTTCTATTCTATTTGCAATAGTTATACGGTTTTCTTTAAATGTATTAAAGGTTTCCGAATCGAACTCATCACTCTTACCAAATGCAGTACCAATCATTACGGTTGAAATACTGAAGCTTCCAAACTCATTAACTAGCCCGTATCTATTATCTTTCCAGTTTTCCACATTATAACTCTCTTGATAGCTATTAGAATATTGCCTATCCGCAGACAAATCAATAGTTAAATCGCGAATGGGTTGTGCGGTCGCTGTAATATTTAATTGCTTATTGGTTCTTTCTATATATTGCTCATTAAAATCTGGAAACTGAGTTAACCAACCATTACGAGCAGCTTCAAAACGAACATCTGCCTGACTACCAAACACAAAACCTATAGACGGCCTGGTAGTTCCTATAAAGCCTATAGATTGTGTATACCCTGGCAAGACTTTACCATTACTCTCGTTATAATTTATATTTAAACGTTTTACCATGGTTAACACATCTACTGCTGTGTTAAATAATCCGCTAGTTTTACTTTTTGTCTTCTTTTCTTCTTTAGTGTTACCCGCTTTATCTTTACGCATAAGTGGGTTCTTAGCAGCTGTAGTTTTTCCGCTTCTCTTTTTAAGTCCTAGCAAGTCGTAAAACTTCTGCATGGTTAAAGATGCGGTAAGATTATGCGTATTGGCATTCTGTACTGTATTTATAGAAGTTGGTACTTTAAAATAATCCGAGGCTACTTCAGAAAGAGCATCTCCTCCACGTTGCCAATCGAAATTACTTGTATAACTATATTGTGCGCTGATAAAATCTAAAGCAGGAATCTTATTAAATGGAATTTCATAGTTCAGTTGCATTTCTTGCGCATGTCTATTTGGCTCTCCTATATCAAAAAAACCATCCCATAACTCTAAGTCTGGGTTAATTCTTGAATCTGGATTACCGTCTTCCTCAAAATAATTACGAACAATATTGGTATTAGAACCTTTAAAATTTAATCGTAAAGATTTAGTAATACTATAATTTAGGGCATACTGCCAGTTAAACTGATAATTACGTTGTTGTAGTTCTGGCAATTCTAACCTATCTACACCTTCTTCTAAAACATCTCTAAAACGTTGTTGATTAAACTGTCTATTTATGTTTGAATTTACAGATACACTTGTCGGTAATAAATTTAAATTTACCTCTTTTAACCATTGCCAGTATTTACCTGTTAACATGGAGTCTTTCTTTGCAAATGGCGCAACTTCTACAGGTTTAAAATTATGGCTATACACAAAACCAGTATTTACATTCTGATCTCTTAATTCTGCTATTTCAAAATCTCTATGATCTGTCTCGTTATACGAATAGTTAAATGTAAAATTCTCTACATCATAAAAATTAGCATCTGCCTCTTCTCCTCTATTCTTACGCACACCTATAAGATTAATACTTGTCCGTTTGGTATAATCCTCTGCTTGCTCTAATGTTTCATCCGCTTTCTCTTGAGTATCTTGAGCATCTATTAAATCATTTAATTTTAAATCATCATAAACAGGATCAAATTCTGGCGTAATTACTTGTTCGGATATTCCATAATTAAACGGCAGTTGAATTCCCCACTTTTTTGGAAATAACTGCCCAACGTTTACATTGGTTACTACATCGTAAGAAATAGCATCTTCTCTTGCGCGTTCATTAGGCATTTGATCTACTGCACCAAACCCAGAAGTACTTTTACTTCCTGTTGCAGAAACGTTAGCGAAATCAGCAATATTTGCATCTATAGCTGCAATAGCTGCCCAACCGCCATTATTATCTAAGCCTGCTAAGCGAAGCTCATTAAACCAAACCTCTCCTCTAGCTCTAAGGTTATCTAAGTTTTTTACACCTACCATCATGGTACGTATACTTCCTAAAGATGGGTTCCCTTTTATCCCTATACGTATTCTCCCTAAAGTTCTTGTCGCAAATTCTGCTACAGGAATAAGAGTACCGTTATCAACATCAAAATACTGAACATCGTTAAAATTACTACTGGCAACTATTTCTGATTTTACTTTATTTAAATCACTTATGGAAACTTCTAGCTGATTAACATCTGGCCATATTTCACTTTCTGAGCTTGCGCCAAATGACGTAAATTGTAAGGGCAATTCTATTTGATAATAATTTTCAGTAAAATCTGTTCCTAGTCTTAAGAAACCAACCAAAGGTGTTGCATTATCGGAATAGTCTCCATCATTAATTTTCTCTGCATGCATAAACATTTTCAGTTTTTTATACTGGCGTATATCTATGTCTAAATTTTTAAACACTCCACGAGAATCTTCCGATTCTAAGTTCTCTACGCTCAATGATAAAGACTGCTCATTCTGACGGATAATAGTATTGTTATTATTTAGTTGCTCCCTAACTACTCCTGGGGGCAATACATAAGGTATAGGAGTTCTAGTGCCGTTCTCCTCTACATTTACCGTATTTACATCTAGTGTAGTACCATCATCCGCTGCATTATTATCAACATCATCCTCTTGTAAAGAGTTGGTATACGTACGCCAATCGCCACGAACTAAATCTAAAGTAGCAAAACGTAAAACAGTAGGTGTTGTAAAACCCGTCATATACATACGCATAAAACTTATGGATCTAAAATCTGTAATACCACCAACAGCTGCTGAAAAATTGCTTAACGGAATTTTATACTGGATCCACCTACGATTAAGTGTAGAACCGTTTGGCAACTCTGGCGTAAGACCCTCTTTAATATCCGTTACATAGGTATCATTAATACTTGTATTTGGCTTTATCTGAATACGATATTCATAATAACTATTTACCGTGTTCATTGTTAAATCTCTGTCAATATCTTCTACATCTGGTAAAGTGGTAGAACCACGATCGGTGTTAGATACTGCTACAGGAGAGTTACCATCTGGATTATTAAAATCTAAATAACGCTCTAAAATACTACCATCTCTATTTAAATAATATTGATAATTATCTAAAGCAGGATCATTTCCTGAATTTGCTGTATAAACACCTCCTTCAAGGGCATCATTTAAACCATCAAAACCTACATCTTGTACTGTTCTGTTCCCCTCATCTGCATCAAAAGCATACACTAAAGCTTGTGTTTGCGGAACTTCTCCCCAAGAAGTTGGCCTGTTAGATTCTGTCCCATTGGTATCTGGCAAACCATTTTCATATTGCTTTTTGCCATCTCTTAATACATCTTCCGAAATATTACCTAAGTTAAAAACAAGTTCTCCTGAACTCGTAGCGATACCATCTACATAAGGATCTAATACCCAAAACTGAACAAACTCTACATTAGATTGTTCAAAATCGGTACTACTTAAGGAACGTACTATACCTGCCCACTTATCATTAGCTCCTCTACCAACAAAATTTGGGTCGTTATTATAAGGGCCTTTCGCTTCTGGATAATATGCTATATCTAATGTACTTTGCACTTGTGTTTGCCCTTGTGCCACATCGGTGTTAGGAAAAACCTCATCTATATATACTCTACGTGTAGGATTTGTAGATATATCGTCATCTTTAATTTCAGATGGTCTTTGGTTCGTATAAAAAATGGGATCAATAGTATACCAAGCCATTTTAGCTCTTCCATACCCATTCAACAAATTATCAGGGTCTTCTACTCCAGAACCGTATAATTTTACGTTTGGTGTCTCTCCAAATTCCAAAGGGGTACTTGCAAGTGTCCACCCTAAAGAGGCTCTAATATCTATTAGTGCTTGCGCTCCTTCAAAATCATCTAAATAGGTTGTGGTTTCTCCTTGAAAATCTGCGTTTTTAGGGGAACTAGGTTTTAACCAAGCGATTTCTGCTCGCATAGAAACATTAGAAGGAACATCGGTATCTATATTTGGAAGCTTATTTACCATTCTAGTTAAGAAAGGAACTTCTGTAGAGAAGTTTCCGTTAAATCCGAAAATGGTGTTATTAACAGGCTCTACTCCGTAGTTAGACTTTTGAGTAAGTGGACGCTCGTTCATATTTAAAAGCGTACCTCCTAAAACAAAGTTCTTACTAAATTGATGCTCTACATTTACCCCAGTAAATCTTCTTGTTTGTTGTCCGAAAACCGCATTATTCTCTACTGATATATTTATAGGTGTATTAGATGCTTCTAAAGTAGGGTCTATAATTTGAACCGTACCTGCTTGGTAATTTACCGTATAATCTATCCCTTCTTGTAACTGTCGCCCACCTGCGGTAACACGTACAGAACCTCTAGGAACATTAAAAGCCCCAATAGGGATACCATTATTTCCTTCTGATTTATAACGTCCTTTTAATAAAAATTTATTTTTTTCAGGGTTTTGTAAAGCTGCAGCCTTTGTTAACTCATACAAGTCTTTAAAAACATACTTTTTTTGATTCTCATTAAAGGTTATTTCATCTGAATAATTTCCGCTTCCTAACTCCTCAAACAAAAATTCTCCAAATGGCTCTACTTTTGTGAATATAATTCTTCCATTTTGAGTATCTACCGTTAAACCTGGAACAAAATCGAAAAAACCATCCCCTCCTGGTTGTAAATCGTTATAAGCATTTAATCTATCTAAATTAAAGACATCTAATAAAATTCTTTCTTCTAAATCTTTATTTCCGTTAATTGGAGCAGGGAAAGCTTCTACAGGGGTAATGTAGTTTCTTGGTGTAGGATCAGAATATAAAATATTCATTTTAAAATCTTCCTCACTTAATCTATATGCTCCTGTAGCATAAATATTTTTCATCATTAAGTCCCATATTGGGTCTGTAATGTTCGTAATATTACTTTTTAATAATTTTAGTATTAGCGTATTATTTTCAATAATAGGATTTACTCCTGCTGAAACTGTAGTAGCATCTAAACCTCCGTTAGCAAATTCCCCAACTTGGTACACTTTACCATTATAGGTATACTGAAAAGCAACCCCTAAAACCTCATCATTACTCAGTCTTTGGTTTAAAGAAAGATATCCTAACTGCGTGTTATACACATAATCTCTATTTGCTTCTAACTTTCTAGCATTTTCCAAGATAGCATAATCAAATCCTTGATTTACTTGATAACCAGGAACATTAAAACCAGCTTCCACTGTTGCAATGTCTCTAATAGACTCGGTTAAAACTCCAGAACCTATGTCCTCTGGATTATAATCATTAGCATCATTCCTAGGCAAAGTATTACTCGGGTTATTAAAAAACCCGGATGGGTCCCCATTTAATTGACCAATTCTACTACTAACCTCGGTAGCTTCTCCTAAATCCTGAATAGCCACAACATTCCTTACATTCAAAGTTTGCTGGCTACGGTTAGTAACCCAAACTTCTAAACGTGTTATTTGTATTTGACTACGGATATATGGGTAATTCGCTAATGCTTCGTCATAATTATCTCTAAAATAATGCGATAAGAAGAAGTGTTTATCCTCATCATAATCTAAAGCTGTTATAGAAAAATCATTAACCGTTCCACCACCTTGTGCCACAACCGTATTGTTTTGAGAACGTTGCTCCGAAAAAACAGCTGTTACTTTAGTTTTACCAAATTGCAATTGTGTTTTAACACCAAATAAACTTTGTGCTCCTGTGATTAAAGAACTATTTAAAGGCATATTTACATTACCTACTTCTATGGATTGTATAATATCATCCTCTGTAGGTGTATAATCTAACTTAACAATGTTCTGAAAATCGAAAGTTGCTTCTGTATCGTAATTTGCAGTAACCTGAAGACGCTCTCCTATTTTACCCAACATACTTAAACTAATACGCTGATCAAAATCGAAAGATAAATTTGTTCTATTTCTTGGCGATAAGGAAGGATTATCGTTTTTTTGCCAAATAACACCTAAGTCCATTGCTACAGAACCTTGTGGTATAACCTCTATTCCGCCTTCTCCAAAAATAGATTGAAAGAATTTGTTGTCTTTATAAAAAACGGGTAATAAATTCTTTTTAGCATCTTTACTACCTGCTTTTTTTCCAGAAAAAGCATCTGACTTCTCTTTAAAATAAGATTTTATACCTTCTCTTTTAACGAGTTCAAAATACTCTGCAGGAGTAAGTATAATTGGGTAGCCTATATCAAAAGTACCAATACTTTCATTATAGATATAACGATCTAAATTTGCATCATATAAATATTTAGATACAATACTGTCTGGATTCTCTAGAATTAGCTTCCCTAAAGCATAACCAGTTTTTACAGAATCTATCTGCTGTCCATCCTTTGTTTCTCCTGAATCATCTTGTGCAACAGCAACAACCGAAGCACTAAAGAATAATACAAATAGGAGAACAAACTTAAATGAAAATTTAAGATTTTTTTTTGCCCCTTGTTTCAAACTTTCTACAAATTTTTAAGCGCGAGTTTTATAATATTCTCTACGCTTAGTGTAGGATCTTGGCCAATGATCTTATCGACCACTTTTTCTGCTTGTCTTCTGACAAATCCAAGAACCTCTAAAGCAGATAACGCTTCATCTTTATTTGTATTGTTTGAACTGGTGTAAACTTCATCAATATCATGCACTTTCAAAATCTTATCTCTAAGATCCAAAATAACTCTTTGTGCTGTTTTTGCTCCAATCCCCTTAACAGACTGTATTGCAGGAACATCTCCACTAGCAATAGCATTTTTAAGTTGCGCAGGATCTAGAGAAGACAACATGGTTCTTGCTGTACTGGAACCTATGCCCGAAACAGACAGTAATAATCTAAAAATTTCTCTTTCGGATTTCTCTACAAACCCATACAACGTGTGGGAATCTTCTTTAATTTGAAGATGGGTTAAAAGTCGAATATTTTCTGCATCTGCTATCTTAGAAAAAGTATGTAATGATATATTTACAAAATATCCTACTCCTGCACATTCAATAATAACATGTGTTGGATTTTTTTCTACTAATTTTCCGTTAAGATGCGTAATCATAATCTATGTATATAAATATCTAAAGTTTGTTAGTTTATTCTTTTTGCCCTGTTTTTTCTTTTTTTCTCTTCTCTCTTTCTTGAGCATCTATTACAGCCACTGCTGTCATATTCACCATTTCATCAACGCTTGCTCCAAGTTGCAGTATATGCACTGATTTTCGCAACCCTACCATTATAGGTCCAATAGAATCGGTACCATTAAGTTCTTTTAATAATTTATATGTAATGTTAGCAGATTCTAAATTAGGAAATATTAACGTGTTTACTTTTTTCCCTGCCAATCTAGAAAAAGGAAATTTACTTTCTAAAAGTTCTTTATTTAATGCAAAATCTGTCTGTATTTCTCCATCCACTATCAAATCTGGATTCGTTTGGTGTAAAATAGTAACTGCATCTTTTACTTTTTTAGCGTTAGGATCCGTTGATGATCCAAAATTTGCATAAGAAAGCATAGCTATCACTGGATTAAAACCAAAGGTGGTTGCTACATTTGCTGTCATTTGCGTTATTTCTGCTAACTCTTCTGCATTTGGGCTAATATTAATAGATGTATCTGCCAAAAACATAGGACCTCTATCCGTGTCCATAATATGTACCGTAGATACTTTTTTTACATTAGCTGCTCTACCAATAATTTCAAAAATTGGCTTTACAACAGATGGATATGCTCTAGAATAACCCGTTACCATACCATCAGCATCTCCCTCCACGACCATCATAGAACCGTAATGGGTACGTTCTCTCATTTTTCGAAGCGCCTCGTACATACCAACGCCACTTCTTTTTCTATTTTCAAAATAGGTTTTTGCATATTGCTTACGCTTATCTAATGCCTCATCGACCTTAGGGTTAATAATTTCAAGATCAGCATCGAACTCCAACTCTATTTTAAGTTCCTCGATAACTTCTTTTTCACCTAATAAAATAGGAATAGCGATTCCTTCATCAAAAGCAATCTGCGCAGCTTTTAAAACATCTAAATGGTCTGCTTCTGCAAAAACAATTCTTTTAGGATATCTTCTTGCACGGTCATGTAATAAACGTACAATTTTACTATCACTACCGGAGCGTTGTAATAACTCTTCTCTGTACCTGTCCCAATCTTCAATAGGCTCTCTTGCTACTCCACTTTCCATAGCGGCTTTTGCTACTGCTGGAGGAATCTCTGCAATAAGTCTTGGGTCAAATGGTTTTGGTATGATATAATCTTTCCCAAAAGTTAATCGTGTTTTTCCATAAGCGATATTTACTTGCTCAGGAACAGGCTCTTTAGTTAAATCTGCCAAAGCTTTTACTGCTGCCATTTTCATGGCTTCATTAATTTTGGTTGCCCTAACATCTAAAGCTCCTCTAAAAATAAATGGAAAACCTAATACATTATTTACTTGATTAGGATGATCGGAACGGCCTGTAGCCATAATTACATCCTCTCTTGTTCTACAAGCCAACTCATAAGCTATCTCTGGATCCGGATTGGCCATTGCAAAAACAATAGGATCCTTAGCCATGGTAAGAAGCATTTCTGGCTCTACAATATTTGCTATAGAAAGCCCCACGAATACATCGGCGTTTTCCATGGCTTCTTGCAAAGTATCTATCTTACGATCCGAAGCAAACTCTTTTTTTTCCTTACTTAAATTCTCACGGTCCTTACGAATAACACCTTTACTATCTAGCATTATAATATTCTCCGGATTTGCTCCAAAGGCTTTATAAAGTCTTGTACAAGAAACGGCAGCAGCTCCTGCTCCACTTACCACTATCCTAACTTTTTCAATTTTTTTACCCGTAACCTCTAATGCATTTAACAATGCCGCTGCAGAAATTATTGCAGTTCCATGCTGATCATCATGCATTACAGGGATATCTAATTCTTCTTTTAACCTGCGTTCTATTTCAAAAGCCTCTGGTGCCTTTATATCTTCTAAATTAATACCCCCAAAAGTAGGAGCTATCATTTTTACAGTTTCCACAAACTTATCTACATCATTGGTATCTAACTCAATATCAATACCATCAATATCTGCAAAAATTTTGAATAACAAACATTTTCCTTCCATTACTGGTTTAGATGCTTCTGGACCAATATTTCCCAAACCTAATACTGCCGTACCGTTAGAAATTACAGCTACAATATTCCCTTTAGCAGTATACTTGTAAACATTATTTACATCTTTTGCTATTTCTAGACAAGGCTCTGCAACTCCTGGAGAATAAGCTAAACCTAAATCTCGCTGTGAAGCATACGGTTTTGTTGGAACTATTTTTATTTTACCAGGCGTTGGTTTTGCATGATATATTAAGGCCTCTCTTCTATTTTTTTCTGCACTCATACCTGAAAATTTTAAAAGTGTAAATTTAAGAGTAATCTGCTTAGGATAACACTAAATAACAAAATACAAACAGAATATTTACAACACCCTCAAAAAACAAACTTTCCCAAGCCCTAAAAAGAAATTTCTATTTTAAAAAATTAATATTTCTTGTTAAGCCAGAATACTTCGTTCGTTTTACAGCAGATTTTTGAAATACTTTTTTAAATACGTCTTCGGTTATCTCTTCCCAATCCTTTTTACTCATGCTAAGTAGTTCTGGGTGCGGATTAAACAAAGGCTCTGAATGAGGTTTAGAAAATCGGTTCCAAGGACAAACATCTTGACAAACATCGCACCCAAACATCCAATCGTTCATTTTACCTTGAAATTCTGTAGGAATCTCTTCTTTTAACTCAATGGTTACATAGGAAATACATTTACTACCATCTACCTTATACGGTTCTACAATTGCCTGCGTTGGGCATGCATCTATACACGCTGTACACGTACCGCAATGATCCGTTACCCTTGTATCATAAGACAAATCTAAATCTATAATAAGCTCTGCTATAAAATAAAAAGAACCTACTTGTTGGGTTAATAGATTACTGTGTTTCCCAATCCACCCTAATCCACTTTTTGCAGCCCAGGCTTTATCCAAAACTGGAGCAGAATCTACAAATGCTCTACCACCAACCTCTCCTATTTCTTCACTAATGAAATTCTGAAGTTCTCTTAATTTTGATTTTATTATATGATGATAATCATGACCATAGGCATATTTAGACACCTTAAAGGTGTTTTTTATTTGCTCTTCTTGTGGAAAATAATTAAGTAATAAGGAAATAACAGATTTAGCCCCATCTACTAACAAACGTGGATCCAAACGTTTGTCAAAATGATTTTCCATATACCGCATCTCTCCGTTCCTATTTTCTTTTAACCAATTCTCTAGACGAGGAGCCTCTTCTTCCAAAAAATCTGCCTTGGAAATACCACAAGAAAGAAAACCCAATCGTTTGGCTTCTTCCTTTATCATACTATTGTATTTTTCTTTTACATCCATTGGCAACAAAAATAGGCATTGATAAAATAACCCTTAAACATACTAACAAAGAAGCACAAACATTTGGTTACACCTATGTTTTGCTACATTAATCATTTAAAAAGACCGATATATGTAACAATTCTCTAAATAAGATACTAATGGAATATTGATAGTAATACCAACCTTATGATTAAAATAGAAAATTTAACAAAATCCTTTACCACGAGTACTCGGAAAGGATTTAAAACCAACACCACAACAGTTAATGCTGTAAACAACATTTCTTTCAACTGTACTCCAGGGCGGATCTTTTCTCTTTTAGGCCCTAACGGAGCAGGAAAAACTACGACTTTAAGAATAATTGCAGGTATTATTAATCCCACATCAGGAACAGCCATTGTTGATAATTATAATATTTCTCAAGGAAGTAACGAATTAAAAAAAAGAATTGGTTTTTTAACTGGTTCCACTGGGCTTTACGAGCGGTTAAACCCTGATGAAACTTTAGATTTTTTTGGGAAAATCTATAGAATTCCAGAAGAGAAATTAAAAGAACGTAAAGCATATCTTTTTGATAAATTAGGAATTAATGAATTCCGAAAAAAAAGAGTAGGACAAATGAGTACCGGTATGAAACAAAAAGTTTCCATTGCCAGAACCTTAATACACGACCCTGAAGTTCTCATTTTTGACGAACCAACTTCTGGATTAGATGTTATTACCGCAGATAGTATTATTGACTTAATACGAGAATCTAAAGAGAATAACAAAACCGTAATTTTCTCCTCTCATATTATGAGCGAAGTAGACTTATTATGCGACGATTTAGCAATAATCAATAAAGGATCTATTATTTACAATAGTTCTTTTAAAGATTTTAAAAATGAAATGAAAGCAGATAACCTTACTCAGGAATTTATTAATCGTGTAAAAGAAGCTTAAACTATGAGAGAAATATTTATCATTATAAAAAAAGAACTTTCAGAACTTCTTAGAGACAAAAAAACTATTATAAACTCTATTGTGTTACCAACTTTATTAGTTCCCATCCTCATTTTTGGGACCATTAAAGTCACACAAGTGATAGAAGAAAAAGAACAGCAAAAAACAATACAAATAGGACTTGTAAATGCACCAGAAAATTTTTTACAATTGGTAAAAAAAGATTCCCTAAATACAATTAGCACATTTTCTAAAACAGAAGATTTTAAGGGTTTAATTGATAAAAAAACAATACAAACGGCAATTATCTTTCCAGATAACTGGAACCAACAGATGGATAGTTTAACTACCAGCTCGGTCCAAATTTATAGAAACGGAACAAAAGACAATATAAATCATAGAGTTACCCAAATAATAGACTCCTACAATTCGCAATTAAAAGAGATTAGAATTGCACAATTACACATCCCTATCCAAAAAATGACTCCTTTCAACACAAACTATATTGAAGTCGGAGAACAAAAAGAACTTATAGGGAAACGTATCGGTGGTTTTATTCCATATCTATTTATACTCACCATGTGGGGCGGCTGCTTATTAGCTGCGATAGACTTAGTTACTGGTGAAAAAGAACGAAAAACTATTGAAACCACCTTATCTCTTCCTATATCTAAATTTAAAATTTTACTAGGAAAAGCTATTGTTGCTTCCTTGTTAGGCTTTATACCTGCTGTATTAAATTTATTTGGACTGATTGTAGGTCTTAAATTAATCCATGGTATTCCCGACTCTTTTAAATTAGCAATTAATGAGATGCTAAATTTTGAAGCTGTAGCATTAATTCTTTTACTACTAATTCCGTTCTCTTTATTCCTATCCGGATTTATAATTGCCTTGGTAGCTGGCGCATCTACTTTTAAAGAGGCTCAAAGTAAAGCTACACCATTAATAATGCTGATAATAATCCCTTTAGTTTTAGCTATGATGCCAGGCATAGAACTTAGTTGGTCTACCGTTTTAATTCCGGTTTTAAATATTGGTTTAGGCGTTAAAGAAATAATGGCTGGCACTATTGACATGATGCAATATGTGGTTATTTTACTATCTCTGATAGCTTTCGCAGTCGGAACTATTTATTTTAGTTACAAAAAATTTTCTGATGAAAATGCTATTCTAAAATAGCAAATAAAAGAGCGGTAGTTACAACAACTATCGCTCTTTTATATTTATCTCTAAAATATATTAAAACAACCCTCCTTGTATATCTCCTTTTATTCTTCCCAAATGCCTATAAGCTTGTTCCGTTACCTCCCTACCTCTAGGAGTACGCATTATAAATCCTTGCTGTATTAAAAAAGGTTCGTACACCTCTTCTATAGTTTCCGAGCTCTCTGATACGGCCGTAGCAATAGTAGATATCCCTACTGGCCCCCCTTTAAACTTATCAATAATTGTAGTCAATATTTTATTATCCATTTCATCTAACCCGTGTGCATCTACATTTAATGCCTTAAGGCTGAATTTAGAAATATCCATATCTATCTTTCCATTTCCTTTTATTTGTGCAAAATCCCTTACTCGTCGTAAAAGAGCATTACATATTCTAGGTGTTCCCCTACTTCTTCCTGCTATTTCTATCGCCGCTTCATTGGTTATAGGTACTTGTAAAATTTCAGCACTTCGGACCACAATGGTAGACAGTAATTCGGTGGAATAATACTGTAACCTACTCTGTATACCAAAACGGGCTCGCATAGGCGCTGTCAATAAACCAGACCTAGTCGTTGCCCCTATTAAAGTAAAAGGGTTTAAATTTATTTGTACCGATCTAGCATTAGGGCCTGACTCTATCATTATATCAATCTTATAATCTTCCATAGCGGAATATAAATATTCTTCTACGATAGGACTAAGACGATGAATTTCATCAATAAACAGAACATCTCGCTCCTCTAAATTAGTTAAAAGTCCAGCCAAATCTCCAGGCTTATCTAAGACAGGACCAGAAGTTATTTTAATACCAACCCCTAATTCATTTGCTAAAATATGAGCTAAAGTAGTCTTCCCTAGCCCTGGAGGGCCGTGGAATAATGCATGATCCAAAGCCTCTCCTCTTTGGTTCGCTGCTTCCACAAAAACTTTTAAATTTTCTAGAACTTGCTCTTGCCCAGTGAAGTCATTAAAACTGACCGGACGTAAGGCTCTTTCTATATCAAATTCCTCGGAAGAAAAATTTTCTGCGGTAGGATCTAAGTTCTCATTCATATAAAAACAAAGATAGGAAAATTCAAATGTTAAAATTTAAAGAAATATTTACAATTACATCGTTATAGTTGACCAACCAACAGCAAACCTGACATTTGTCATCTTTTTTATTTACAATAATAGCATCCTTTGTATAGAATTATTAACAACATCAAATACCAATTTTAAAATAAAAATAATG
>NZ_JADGES010000026.1 GCF_016744255.1 Maribacter sp. | reverse complement strand
GACAAGACCAGAAACTATCTTGGGAGATAGTGCCATTTGTATTAACCCTAAGGATGAACGTTTTACTCATCTAAAAGGAAAAAAGGCTATTGTTCCTTTATGTGATAGGGTAATCCCTATTATAGAGGATACCTATGTAGATATGGAGTTTGGTACTGGTTGTTTAAAAGTTACTCCAGCACATGATATTAATGATAAAGCCTTAGGGGAGAAGCATAACTTAGAAATTATAGATATTTTTAATGAAGATGCATCCCTAAATAGTTTTGGATTGCATTACCAGGGTAAAGATCGTTTTGTTGTTCGTAAAGAAATTTCTAAAGAATTAGAAGAAAAAGGGTTTTTAATAAAAACGGAACAACATATAAATAAAGTAGGTACTTCGGAAAGAACCAAAGCGGTTATTGAACCTCGACTTTCGGATCAGTGGTTCTTAAAAATGGAAGACTTAGCAAAACCTGCTTTGGATGCTGTACTAAAAACGAATGAAGTAAAATTATTTCCTAAGAAATTTGAAAATACATACCGCCATTGGATGGAGAATATTCGCGATTGGAATATTTCTAGACAACTATGGTGGGGTCAGCAAATACCTGCTTTTTATTTTGGAGATGGACATGAAGATTTTGTGGTTGCAGAAACCATGGAAGAAGCCTTAGAATTAGCAAAATTTAAATCAGGAAAAGCAGATTTAACTTCAGCGGATTTAAGGCAAGATGCAGATGTGTTAGATACTTGGTTTTCTTCTTGGTTATGGCCTATAAGTGTTTTTGGTGGTATTTTGGAACCAGAAAATGAAGAAATTCAATATTACTACCCTACTAATGATTTAGTAACGGGTCCAGATATTTTGTTTTTCTGGGTTGCTCGTATGATTGTTTCGGGCTATGAATATAGAGATGAAAGACCTTTTGAAAATGTTTATTTCACAGGTCTAGTTCGTGATAAACAACGTCGTAAAATGTCTAAATCATTGGGGAATTCACCCGATGCTTTAAAACTTATAGAAGATTACGGTGCAGATGGTGTTCGTGTTGGTTTATTATTAAGTGCGGCTGCCGGAAATGATTTAATGTTTGATGAGTCTCTATGTCAGCAAGGAAAGAATTTTGCAAATAAAATTTGGAATGGTTTCCGCTTAGTAAAAGGATGGGAAATAGAAGATTTACCACAGCCTGAAGCCTCCAAATTAGGAATAGAATGGTACACTGCTAAATTCAATGCAACGCTATTAGAGATAGAAGATCATTTTAGTAAGTATAGAATTTCAGATGCCTTAATGTCGATTTATAAATTGGTTTGGGACGATTATAGTTCTTGGTTGTTAGAAATAATAAAACCTGCATACCAAAAGCCTATAGATAAAACGACATTCAATGCGGTAATTAATTTGTTTGAGCAAAACTTAAAATTACTACATCCTTTTATGCCGTTTTTAACAGAGGAGGTATGGCAACATATTACAGAAAGAACACCAGAGGAAGCCTTAATGGTATCTCAATGGCCAAAAACGGTAACGGTAAATGAAGATATACTCACGGGTTTTAATTTTGCGGCAGACATTGTGGCAGGAGTTCGTACAATCCGTAAAGAGAAGAATATACCAATGAAAGAAGCCTTGTCTCTTTCTGTATTAAATACAGAAAAAGCAAGTAAAGAGTGGGATACGGTAATACGTAAACTTACCAATGTAGATACTATTGATTATGTAGATGTTGCTGTAGATGGTGCTTTAACTTTTAGGGTAAAAAGTAACGAATATTTTATACCTATGGAAGGAGCAATAGATATAGAAGCGGAAAAAATAAAAATTGCAGAAGAATTAAAGTACACTAAAGGCTTTTTAATGTCTGTTCAGAAAAAACTTTCTAATGAGCGTTTTGTAAATAACGCTCCAGAGCAAGTAATTGCAATTGAAAGAAAGAAACTGGCAGATGCAGAGGCTAAAATAGAAACTTTGGAAAAGAGTTTAGCGAGTTTAGGGTAATAAACAGTAACATCAAAATTCTTGTCCTATTTCTTCATTTTCAGATGTAAAGGGCATTAATTTTTCGATGACTGTAAATGGGACTGAAACTGAAAAGGGAAGTAGTAGCTTAATAATTACGAGTTTGGTAAAATTAATTAGCTATGTGCCTGGAATAAGGATTTAAACTCTGGAGATATTTTATTGTCCGGTACACCATTTAAGCGAGCAGATAAGATGAATTCTGGTGATGAAGTGATAGTTTGTTTAGAAGGAGAGCAAATGTTACAAATAAAAGTAAAATAAAGAGCAAAAATTTTTAAATCTTAAGTCGTAAAATTAAGAGACAGATTCTTATCTTTAAGAAAAACATTTTCTTATGGTAAAATTTGTTTCTTTTATTTTGTGCTTATCTTCTATTTCTGCTTATACACAAGAGGAGAAAAAAGAAATATTACCTAAAGAAATTCAAATACAAACAGCAGTATTTCCTGCTCCTGAGGAAGATAGAGATGGAGCCAAAGTTTATGGTTATGATACTGTTGGTAATTTCGTGGTGTTACGAGAGGGGAATAATAATTTAGTGTGTTTAGCAGATAACCCTAATAAGAAAGGAGTAAGTGTTTCTTGTTATTCCATACAATTAGAGCCTTTTATGGCTCGTGGAAGGGAATTAGCAGCGGAAGGAAAAAATTATAAAGAGAAAAGAGAAATACGTGGTGCTGAGGTTGCTTCTGGGAAAATTAAAATGCCAAAAGAACCAAGCATGACATACATATATTTTGGGAGTGAAGCTACTTATGATAAAAGTACAGGAGAGCTTGGTGACGGTCAATTTAGGTATGTTATTTATACGCCATTTGCAACAACAGAATCTACAGGTTTACCAAGTAAGCCGCATGCAAAAGGAATGCCTTGGTTAATGGATCCAGGTACTTTTAGAGCGCATATTATGGTAGGGCCATTTTAAAGAAAATCTTATTAAGTTTAGTAAAATGTTTAATATAAATTCAATGTATGGATTATAGTTTGGACGACCTTTTAAAAGCAAAAACACGAAAGGATCTTGTTAAAGTTGCTAGCAATAAAAACATTGATGTGGATAATGTGGTTCGCAATTTAAAGTATGAAATGGAACTTGTGAAACTGCAAAGTGAATTGGTTCTATTACAAAATTGGGTAACAAAAAATAATCTACGAGTGGCTATTCTCTTTGAAGGAAGAGATGCAGCTGGTAAAGGCGGGTCTATAAAAAGGTTTATGGAACATTTAAACCCTCGTTCTTCAAGAGTCGTGGCTTTGTCTAAACCAACGGATAACGAACGAGGGCAATGGTATTTTAGGAGATATATTAAAGAGCTACCTAATCCAGGGGAAATAGTTTTTTTCGATAGAAGTTGGTATAATAGAGCCGTGGTAGAACCTGTTATGGGTTTTTGTTCCGAAAAACAGTATCAGAAATTTATGGTACAAGTCCCAGAGTTTGAACATTTGTTATATGAAGATGGAGTGATTTTAATAAAATTTTGGTTTTCTATTTCTAAAGAAGTGCAACAAAAAAGATTTAATGCACGACTTAAAAACCCTTTAAAAAAGTGGAAGTTTAGCCCAGTAGATATGAAAGGACAAGAGTTGTGGGACAAATACACATACTATAAAGAGCAGATGTTTACTAAAACGCACACTAATTTTAGTCCATGGATTATTGTAAAGACTAACGATAAAAAAACAGCTCGTTTGGAGAGTATGCGTTACTTATTATCCAATTTTGATTATTCAGATACTAAAGAAGATAACGATAGTATTATTCAGCCAGACCCTAATGTTATTGTAAGATATTACAGAAACGCTAAACAAATAGATATTTAAGATGAACCTAGACAAAGAAGATAAAATCACGGAGAAAGATTTAGAGCTTTTAAATTCTAAGTTAGGGTTAAGAAGCCTTTTTGCAAATAAGAATATAGATTTAAAAAAAACATTAAAAGAGGTTAAGTATGAAAATCGTTTAAGAGAACTTCAGGAAGAATTAGTTAAGTTACAAACCTGGGCAATTAAAAATGGTAAAAAAATTGTTATACTTTTTGAAGGGAGAGATGCAGCAGGGAAAGGAGGGGCAATACGTAGAGTTACGGCTCATATTAATCCTAGATATTTTAGAGTTGTAGCATTGAACAAACCTTCTGAAGATGAGGAAGGGCAATGGTATTTTCAACGCTATGTTAATAAATTGCCAGAGCCAGGAAAAATAGTTCTGTTTGATAGAAGTTGGTATAATAGAGCAGTAGTAGAACCAGTAAATGGATTTTGTTCCGATGAAAATTATAATATTTTTATGTCTCAGGTGAATGATTTTGAAAAAATGATAATTCAATCGAACACCTACTTAATTAAATTTTATTTTTCCATAACAAAAGAAGAGCAAGAAAAAAGATTTACAGATATAAAGAAGAGTGATTTAAAGCGTTGGAAAATGTCTGCTGTAGATGAAAGAGCTCAGCTTCTTTGGGATGATTATACTAAATATAAGGAAGTGATGCTAAAGGAAACTAATTCAGAGCATGCACCGTGGGTAATTATAGAGGCAAATAAAAAAACTATTGCTAGAATACAGGCGATAGAGCATATATTAAAAACAATACCATACAAAGAGTAACCACGTAACTATCTAGGGGCATTTTTAAACTCTTTTTGAACGAGTTTAATATATTCTTTCATAGCCTTTTCCGTGCTAATTTTTTTTGCTTGTATTAAAGCATTAGCTTTAAAAGCATTTATTAAAGGGGTTTTGCTGCCAGGGTTACTATAATTTTTATTCGCTATTTTAAAATAGGCATAAAGCTTTAGTAATAAATCTGCAGGAATAGGTTCTTGATAATTGTTAATAAAATCAACCGCCTTATTAAAATTAATATGTAGTTTTTCCTTTTTCATTGGTGTCTACAAAAGAGGCAATACATGTTTGGGCTCCTTTTACCTTTTGGTTTAACTTTACGGTAATTGCGCAATCTAAAGGTAAGTATAAGTCAACTCTAGAGCCAAATTTAATAAACCCAGCATCATCACCTTGTTGAACACTATCCCCTTTTTGGGCATAATTTACAATTCTTCGTGCTAAAGCTCCGGCAACCTGTCTATAAAGAATATCTCCAAATTTTGGGGTGTTTATTACAACGGTTGTGCGTTCATTTTCCTCGCTGGCCTTAGGATGCCAGGCTACTAAATATTTTCCGGGATGGTATTTAGAATATTTTATACTTCCACTAGCAGGATATCTAGTCACATGTACGTTTACGGGAGACATAAATATAGAGACTTGTTTTCTCTTGCCTTTAAAATATTCGTTTTCTTCAACTTCTTCAATTACAACTACTTTTCCGTCCACAGGAGAAAGAATATCATCAAATGTTTTGTTGGCATTTCTTTTTGGGTTTCTAAAAAATTGCAGGATAAGCACTAAAATAATTATAGCTGCTATTTGCAAGCCCCATCGTAAAAAGATATTACCAAGAAAATACTGTGCAGACAAAATAATTGCACTAACAATAAAAAATGTAGTTAAAATTATAGTTTGTCCCTCTTTATGAAACATAAGTAAATATATATAAAGTTAAATAGGCAAAAGGTGCCGCAAATATTAAACTATCTAATCTATCGAGCATTCCTCCATGACCAGGAAGAATTGCACCGCTATCTTTTACTTTAGCGACTCTTTTAAATTTAGATTCAATTAAATCTCCAAGACTACCAGTAATTACAATTACGGAGGCTAAAATCATCCATTGCAGTGGGTCAATAAGAGTTTCGAACTTCCCCATTATAAAAGCAGCTAAAATTGCAAATATAAAGCCTCCAAGGGAACCTTCCACAGTTTTTTTAGGGGAAACGGCAGAATATAATTTTGTTCGCCCTAAACTACGACCAACTAAATAAGCAAAAGTATCATTAACCCAAATGAGAATGAATATACCCATAATTAAGAGTTTTGCAAATTCATTGTCTTTATAGGGTATCATGGTTAGGAAAATGCATCCACCACCTACATAAAATAATCCGATGATAAATTTTTGAATACGATTAAAGAGTTTTTTCTTTTTAGAGAATAGAAAAAACAAAAGAGCAATATCTATTGCTATAGTAATAAACATTAATATATTTATTAGAACCTGGTCATTAACCAAGTATATATAAGCCCACCAAAGGGCTAAATAGGCAATAAAAATATAGTATCCCTTTAAGTGCACTAGTTTTTTGTACTCATATAGGCATGCAAGACCAAAAGTCATAAAAAGAAAATCGAAGGCATCTGAATTTAGGAATACAGCAGATAGCAGTAAAATTATATATACGGCTCCTGTTAATGCCCTTCTTAAAATTTCTTTCATAGTTCTATAGGTCTTCTAGGAATAAGAGATATAGATTTTTTGTGGTGCTACCGTATGTTAAGAAATCGTCTGAGTTTTCTTCTGTAGCTTGAAAATGTTTTATTGTTGTAATATTAGCCGGAATTTGATGGCCATATTTCTTTTTTATAGTCTTAAGGCCTTCTCCTATAGATTCTACAAGTTGACTGGTAGTTGCAAAAACAATAAGATTATCGGGAAGTTCGTTTAGTTTTTTTTCATTTAGCTGATTAGAGCAAACTAAAATAGATCCATTTTGTGCAATAAGATGCTCGCAAGTGGTAAAAAAAACTTCGCTTTCATTTGCCTTTTCAGTGAATTTTATTTTCTCTTTTGAGAACTTATTTTGAAGCTGCTTATTCATTACAAAAAATGAATTATCCTCCCAATTATTTTCTTGAATGATATTTTTTAGTGCCTGTGAAATTTCTTTAAAGGAATCGCAATACAAAAATTTACCACCATTTTTTTTAAAATGAATGGTAAATTTTTCATCTACAGGGAGATCTAAATCTGGCATATGAACACCTCTAGTTTCCGCAGTTTCCTTGGAAATTTTCTTTTTGCCTCCGCCAAAAAGTATATCAAATAGCCCCATTTAAATATTTAAACTTCTTTTGTTAACCAGTTATAATATAAATGGACAACGAATAAATTGGTTATTTATTTTCTATTTCTTTTTCTTCTGTGTCATTATCAGAAGAAGGTTCTGTTTTTACATCTTCAATAATTGTTGCATCTTCTATTATAACATCTTCAGCAAAAGGCCTTTTTCCAAAAATCTTTTCTAAATCTTCTTTAAAGATAACCTCTTTTTCTAAAAGACGCTCTGCTAAAATAGTAAGTTTGTCTTTATGTTCTGTTAAAACATCAATAGCTCTTAAATACTGTTCTTCTATAATTTTAGAAATCTCTACATCTATTTTTCTAGCAGTTTCTTCACTATATGGTTTAGAAAAACCGTAAGAATCTTGACCCGCAGAATCGTAATACGTTATGTTTCCTATTTCTTCATTAAGGCCATAAACGGTAACCATAGCTCTTGCTTGTTTTGTTACCTTTTCTAAATCGCTTAAAGCACCTGTAGAAATTTTATTAAAGATTACTTTTTCTGCAGCTCTTCCTCCTAGGGTAGCACACATTTCATCTAACATTTGCTCTGGGCGTACAATTAATCTTTCTTCAGGTAAATACCAGGCAGCTCCTAAAGACTGTCCTCTTGGTACTATTGTAACTTTTACCAAAGGTGCAGCATGCTCCAGCATCCAACTAGTTGTTGCGTGGCCAGCTTCATGGTAAGCAATTGTTTTCTTTTCTCCTGGAGTGATAATTTTATTCTTTTTCTCTAGTCCGCCAACAATTCTATCAACTGCGTCTAAGAAATCTTGCTTGTCTACCGCTTTCTTTTCATTTCTAGCAGCAATTAAAGCTGCTTCATTACAAACATTAGCAATATCTGCTCCAGAGAACCCAGGTGTTTGTTTTGCTAAGAAATCTAAATCTAAAGTTTCTAGTGTTTTAATTGGTCTTAAGTGAACTTCAAATATTTCTTTACGTTCTCTAATGTCTGGTAAGTCTACATATATTTGGCGATCAAATCTACCAGCACGCATAAGTGCTTTGTCTAATACATCAGCTCTGTTTGTTGCGGCTAATACAATAACGTTTGTGTTTGTACCAAAACCATCCATCTCTGTTAAGAGTTGGTTTAATGTATTCTCTCTTTCATCATTAGAACCGGTGACATTATTTTTTCCTCTTGCTCTACCAATGGCATCAATTTCATCAATAAAAATAATGGCAGGAGATTTATCTTTTGCTTGTTTAAAAAGGTCTCTTACTCTAGAAGCACCTACACCTACAAACATTTCAACAAAATCAGAACCTGATAAAGAGAAAAAAGGAACTTTTGCTTCTCCGGCAACTGCTTTTGCTAATAAAGTTTTACCTGTTCCTGGGGGGCCAACTAAAAGAGCTCCTTTTGGAATTTTACCCCCTAAAGAGGTGTATTTGTCTGGGTTTCTTAAGAACTCTACAATTTCTTCTACTTCTTCTTTTGCGCCCTCTAAACCAGCAACATCTTTAAAGGAAGTTCTTGTATCTGTTTTTTCGTCAAAAAGCTTGGCTTTAGATTTACCGATATTGAATATTTGGCCACCAGCGCCGCCGCCGCCGCCGCCAGACATTCTTCGCATCAAATAAATCCAAATACCTATAATAAGTACAAAAGGTAGTAAGGATAATAATAAATCTGCAAGAATGTTAGTCTCTTTGCCGAATTCTACTACCGTATCTAAATTGTTTTCTTTTTTAATATCGGTGATTTCATTTTGAAAAATTTGAAGATCACCATAATCTAATGTGTATTGAGGTACAGAACCAGAAGAAGGAATCATAGGTTTTGTCGCAACATTTTTATGTACGTCTTTTTCTAATGCTTCTGCAGTTAAAAAAACTTTAGCCTGGTTGGTATTGGTGATAATTAATATCTTATCAACATCTCCATTAAGTAAGTAGCCTTGTAAATCGGAAGTAGTGGTTTTCTCAGCGCTTGAGAAATTTTCACTATTAAAATATTGAAAGCCAATAAGTAATATGGCAATTAAGCCATATATCCACCAAGAGTTAAATTTAGGTTTCTTTGTATTTGTATTGTTATCTTTTGCCATTCTTTCTCTTAATTATTAATACTACTTTCAATGGTAGTGAATTTTGCATCGCCCCACAATCCTTCTATGTCGTAATACTCGCGTACTTGTTTCTGAAAAACATGTACTACTACATTGACATAATCCATAAGTACCCATTCTGCATTATCTTCGCCTTCTACGTGCCAAGGTTTGTCTTTAATAGTTTTACTTACAATTTTCTGGATAGAGCCGACTATTGCTTTTACGTGCGTGTTAGATGTACCATTACATATTATAAAATAGTCGCACACGGTATTTTCAATTTCTCTTAAATCAAGTAAATTTATATCAATTCCTTTTACTTCTTCTATTCCTTGTAAAATTAATGCAATTAACTCATCTGGACTAGCTTTTCCTTTTTGCATTTAAAAATTTTAGTTTATACAAAGTTATTATTTTTTTGTTCTTTTAACCCTAGTTTTTAACAATACATTTAAGTTTGCTAAAAAAAGATACTAATGGAGTTAATCAAACTTAGTGCCACGGACTCTACAAACGCCTATTTAAAGGACTTAATGTTATCTAATTCTTTAAAAGATTTTACCACGGTTGTAACCGAAAACCAACTGTCGGGTAGAGGGCAAATGGGTACTGTTTGGGATTCTGAAGGTGGTAAAAACCTCACTTTTAGTGTTTTAAAGAAATTTAATAATTTTTATATATTAGATCAATTTCTACTTAGTATTTGCGTTTCTCTTTCTATTTATAATACATTAAGTAAGTTACATCTTCCTAATTTGTCTGTAAAATGGCCTAACGACATTCTGTCAGGTAATTCAAAAATTTGTGGAATTCTTCTGGAAAATTCACTTTCTGGAAATAAAATACAGACTTCTGTTGTAGGAATTGGATTAAATGTAAATCAAATAGTTTTCAATAACTTAAATAACGTATCTTCTTTAAAATTGTTGTTAGGGAAAAACTTTCATTTGGAAGAGTTATTACAGAAGTTACTTACAGATTTAAAAGTGAATTTGGATAATATGCATAATGTTGCAAAAGAAAAATTATTTTCGGACTATGAGAACATTATGTTTAGAAAAAATAAGCCATCTACTTTTGAAGACCCTAACGGAAATCTCTTTATGGGTTTTATTAAAGGAATCTCTAGTCAAGGTAAATTATTGATAGAGTTAGAGGATAAAATTGTAAAAGAATTTGGTTTAAAAGAAATTAAACTTTTATACTAAATCTTAGTAAGGTTATCTGCTAAAGTTCCCATGAAATTTGTGATAGGAGATTTTATCATCATAGCCATCATAGCATTAAATTCCCCTGAAAAGCTTAAAATAACTTCACTTTCGTTATCGCTAACACTTGTGATGTCTGCAGTTAGCGTAAAAGGTAATTTTTCGCTAGCCGCTCCTAAAACTAATTGGCTGTTAGGTGTTTGAGATTTTCTTTCTAAAACAATCTCTGGCATCCCTTTTAGTCCAAACAAAAAACGATCCGAATTCAGAACTTCGAATTTAGCGATATTATCTGGCATCAATTGTTCAAAATTTTCAAGATTAGTTAAAAAATCAAACGTTGCTTTATCGCCTTTTGTAACTTTCTTTTTTGGAGTTTCTAAAAACATACTTATTTATTGGTTCCATGTAGAAGGGCTTTTGCGCCATTCCATCAAGGTGTTTAATTGTTCTTCTTTTATATATCCGGTGTTAGAGGCTTGTTCCATAAGATGGGCATAGTCTCCTAAAGTGTGTAATTCCACATTATTTTCAGCGAAATTTTTAACAGCTTCATCAAAACCATAGGTGAATACGGCAATCATGCCTTTTATATTCGCATTTTCTTCTCTTAAGGCTGCTACAGCATTTAAGCTACTCATACCTGTACTTATTAAATCTTCTATAACAACTACAGTTTGGTTTGCTTCTAAATAACCTTCTATTTGGTTTTTTCGACCATGAGATTTAGGTTCTGGCCTTACATAAATGAAAGGCAGCCCTAAATAATCAGCAACTAAAGCTCCCATGCCAATAGCCCCTGTTGCTACGCCAGCAATGACATCGGGCTTTCCGTATAGGGCCTCTACTTGTTTTGCTATTTCTTCCTTAATGTAATTACGAATTACCGGATAAGAAAGTATAATTCTATTGTCACAATAAATTGGTGATTTCCATCCAGAAGCCCATGTAAAAGGATTTTCAGGATTCAACTTTATTGCATTAATTTGCAGTAGAAGCTCTGCTGTTTTTTTAGCTGTGTTTTTATCTAAAACCATGACGCAAATGTATAAAGTTTTTGTGAATGAATTGCCTCTGATATTAACAAATAAAATATCGGATACCGCTGATGGTAAATATTTTTTATTAAATGGTACGGCTATACAAGAGGCAATCGATGCTTTGTCTAAGAAAAAATTAACAAAAGCTTTTATCTATCATCCTAATAAAGAGGAGATTCTTAAGAAATTTACAGATAAAATACCTTTAGTTGTTGCTGCCGGTGGGGTGGTTACAAATAAGAAAGGCAAAGTGCTTTTTATTTATAGAAATGATAAATGGGATTTACCAAAGGGGAAACTAGATAAAGGGGAGACTATCGAAGAATGTGCTATCCGGGAAGTAGAAGAGGAGACAGGAGTACAAAATCTGAAAATAGAGAATTTTTTAAAAACAACCTATCATGTCTTTAAACGGAATGGTAAGTATAAGTTAAAGGAAGTGCATTGGTATGCCATGAAGACCAATTTCAAGGGCGATTTAATAGGGCAAAAGGAAGAAGGAATAGAAAAAGTAAAATGGAAAGGCCCAAAAAAAATACAAAAAGCACTACAAAATTCGTACACCAATATTAAAATTTTATTTGAAGAATAATAACTTAGGTAAAATCTAGTCGGTTTTTGGAACTCTGTAAATAGGGTAATTTAAATATGCGTCTTCGTAATGTTTCGATTTTTTGTAAAGCCAATCTAATTGTGCATACCAATTTTTAGAAAAACTGCTGTCTATTATTTTTTTAGAATAAAACGCTTTTCGCAATACAGAATCTTTTTGTAGCATTTCTATGGCGGTATCTTCAAAAACATACGGAGAAAAACCTTCTTTTTGTTGTAAAATAGTATCGAAATAATTCCAATTAAAAAAGGAGTCAACACAGGCTGGTTCTAGAGTTTCTAGTATATATCTAATGCCTTTTTGGTTGGTTGGTATACGTATATCTCCTTTAAAAACTAAGGTTTCTTTTTTAGTTTTGCTTACACTAGTATTGTAATGTAGATAATGCCCTTCGTATGGAGATTTAGAAGTGCTGTAATTTTTAATTCTATACCTTTCTAATATTATGACGCTATCTTTTTCTATTGTGCTATAGGTAATGTTGTTTAGGTCTAATAAGCTCAAAATTTTAGTCCATTCTTTTTTTATAATATAGGCTTCTGGAATGGGTATGGAATCTGTTGCTTCGTAATAGTTTTGGTAGGTAATTTCTTTAGTAAATGGTTTGCTTCTATCGTATTTTAATCTTGGTAGCCCAGTAACTTCACTGGTTATAGTATCTGCTTTAAATCCCTTAAAATTTAATGTACTAGATTTTAAAGTGTCTATTTTCCATGCAATAGGGTAGTGTTCTAGTTGAGAGAAATAATGGTTACTTTTTTCTCTTGAGGCCTTAATTTTCGCTCCATCTTCTTCCGCTAAATGGATTGCATCTTTTAATAGAATATATGTTCCTTCTACTCTTTTGTTGTAAGGTTTAAGCATGTGTGTTTCTACCATCATACCTAGTGAGTTCCATAGAGATGTGTAGCCTGTTGAATATCGAGGGTGGTCTATAAATTGCGAGAAACCATTTTCAGGAACTTGGTTAAACACATTGACATACGGTGTAATATCCCAATTATTTTCAGATAATTTTTTTTCTAATTTAGGCATAAATTGTTTGTGTAAATAAGTGCCTAATTCGCCTCCTAATTTGTTGTGCTGAGTAAAAAGATGTGTTAGAGTGTATTGGTAGTCTGCCCCATTACTAACATGGTTGTCTATAAAAATATCTGGTTGTACTAAATGAAATATTTGTGCAAAAGTTTTTGCGTTTTTTGTGTCTGATTTGATGAAATCTCTATTTAAATCATAATTCAGAGCATTACCTCTAAAACCGTATTCTTTTGGACCGTTTTGGTTAGCTCTAGAAGAGGTATTTCTGTTTAAAGCACCACCGATATTGTAAATAGGAATGGTTGTTATAATGGTATTTTTTGGAGAAGCTATTTTTTTGGTAGCTAGATCCCGGTATAATAGCATGGTGGCGTCAATACCATCGCTTTCGCCAGGATGAATGCCATTGTTAATTAATAGAGTAGTTTTTTCTTTATCTAGTTTATTAAAATTAAACTCACCGTCTGGATTGTAAGTAACTAAGTGTAATGGGTATCCGCTATCGGTTTTTCCAATAGTTTGTACATTAATTTCGGAGAATTCTTTAGCTAAATCTAAGTAGAATTCTATTACTTGTTCGTAAGTGGCAGTTTCTTTGTAACTAGATTCTTCGTAAGGAGTGGAGAATTCTTTAGTATTTTCATTCGTTATTGTTTCACAAGAAATATAAAGTATTGCAAGTAAAAAAATTAAGAGTTTTCTCATTTTACGAACTATTTTAGGGTGTATTTTTTTTACAGTACCGTAAAAATAAGTAAAATCTCTAGGATAAAGTGTTATACTACTTTGGTAATCTGTTCTATTTCATCCCTTTTAATAGGTTTGTTGTTAAACGTTATTAAATGATGGGTTTGTGATTTATAGAGTTCCCAGTTTTTGCGATCTAGATCGTCTATGGAAGAAGTAACAATATTAACTCTTATAGCTTGGGTAATTGGTAGTTTTATGAATTCTTCTAAAAATTGCCATCCATCCATGATGGGCATATTAATATCTAAAAAAATAACTTGAGGTAACTGCGTCTTATTTTGTACCATGGCAGTAATTCCATCAATGGCATCTTTGCCGTTTACAAATTTACTAATGACTTTACAGTCCGTTACTAGGCTTAGCATTTTTTGAATACCAAAAACTGTTATCGGGTCATCGTCTATTATGCAGATAGAATTAATTTTTTTCATTAAAATATATATTAAAAGTGGTTCCCTTATTTACTTGGCTAGACACGGTTATTTTTCCATTCATGGCTTCTACTTGATTCTTTGTAATGTATAAGCCTATTCCTCTAGAATCTTTGTGTTTGTGGAAGGTTTTGTACATACCGAAAAGTTTGTTTCCGTACTTTTTAAGATCAATTCCTAGTCCGTTATCTGTAATACTAACCACGGAGTAATTACCTTCTTTAGATATGCTAATTTTTATTACGGGGTCTTTGTCTGGGTTTTTGTATTTAACGCTATTGGTAATAAAATTCATAAATATGCTATCTACATATGCTGGAATAACTTTTATTTCAGCATTTTTTGGTATTTCATTAATTATTGTTGCTTTATTCTTTTTAATATAGGCGGATAAATTTTGTTTTACACTTTCTACTTTATTATTTAAGTTGATAGGTGTTTTATCCAGATTAATATTGCTACTTATGGCAACAACCTCGTTAAGATTATCTAGCGTATCTAGTAAATTGTCCGATGCATTTCTAAGCATATTTAGAATACTTTCTTTTTCTGCTTCTTCCTTTTCGTTAACTAAAAAATCTAGTAGCATCGAAAAATTAGCAGTGTGCGACCTTAAATTGTGAGAAACAATATGAGCAAAATTAATTAGTTTTTTATTTTGCAAAGAGGTAACATTTATTAAGTCTCTTAACTCCTTCTCTTTTTGTTTTAAATGTGTTATATCTGTACTTATCCCTACAATACCATAAGCATCGCCATTATTATCGGTAAGAGGAATTTTAGAGGTAAGAAAAGTGGTAATTGTACCGTCTTTTTTAATACTAACAGTTTCTTTACCTAGAATAGGTTTAAGAGATTTTATAACACTAATATCATCTTTTCTATTTTCTTGAGCGACTTCTTTTTTAAAGAAATCAAAATCGGTTTTGCCTAATAATTCATCTGGAGCGTTAACCCCCATATATTCACACTCAGCCTTATTTACTAATATTTTTCTAGATTCTGTATCTTTAATATAAACGTTTAATGGTAAATTGTCTATTAAGGTTTTTAGTAAATGCTCATTTTCCTTAGTTTTTATTTTGGAATGTACTTGGTTATCTATATCGTGTATAGTTCCAAGTAAGCCCTGAAATTCATCGTTTTTGTATATAGGTTTACCAGTAGAGACAACCCATTTACTTGTTCCATTAGTAGTGGTTACTTCTAGTTTTTCGGACCAAGAAGTACCTTTGGTCATGGCGTTATGAATTGCCATAGATATTCTATTTCTACTAAATCCGTCTTTGTAGAATTCTATAATTGAATCTAGTGATAAATCTATATTTTCTGTTACGTCATGAATTTCTTTACTCACATCGCACCAATTTCCTTTTTGCGTTAGTGCATCATATCCCCATGTGCCAATTTTAGCAATTTCGGATTTTTCATGAAGTATCGTTTCTAATTTCTTTATCCGCAATTCCTCAATAGTTCTAGAGGTTATGTTTTCTGCTTGTATTATGGCTCCTATAACATTCTCATTGTCATCATACCAGGGGATATTAGACCATTCAAACCATTGGTTGTTATTATTCTGGTCTTTTATTTTTGTGGTAAATAATTCGCTGGGTTGTCCTGTAAAGCATTTTTCAAGGATTATTTTCCAATCCTGATTGTTTGCATTAAAAAGAGTGAAAATAGATTTGCCAAAGACTACATTATTTTTAAAATAAAAACCATTAATCCATTGATCAGACGCATGTATAACCTCGAACTTTTTGTTGATAAAAGCAGTGGCTTTTGGTAATTGTTTTATTAAATAATTGTTCGCAACTTTTAAATCCTTCTTCAGCATTTTGTCGTATTTTCCTACTAAAGTAATATGATTATGCAAAATATCTGAAGGTTTGTTGTGAACAGGCTAAAAGGAGTTGTGTTCTGTTAGATAAACAATGGCAAAGGTATATAATTTTAGCTCATGAAAGTATTTTCCTACGAAATAACATAAAAAAAGATAAATGAGTACCTTTTAAAAACAAGGGTTTTCGTTTGTCTTGTAAGAATTATTTTTTAACTATAACTGTGGGTGGAACAAGAATGGTGTAGTCGCCACCATTACGAATTACGTCTCTTACAATAGAGGAGCTAATAAAAGATTTGCCAGAAGAAGTAAGTAGGAATACCGTTTCTATCTCCGCTAGTTTTCTGTTGGTATGGGCAATGGCTTTTTCGAATTCAAAATCAGCAGGATTCCGTAATCCACGTAAAATAAACGCTGCATTTTCTTTTTTGCAAAAATCAACAGTTAAACCTTCGTAGGTAAGTATCTTAATTTTAGGTTCGTTTTTAAAAGCTTCTGTAATAAAACTAATCCTTTCTTCTAGGCTAAACATGTATTTTTTATCCGCATTCTTTCCTATGGCAATAATAAGTTCATCAAAAAGGGGTAGTCCTCTTTCTATAATATCTTGATGGCCCAATGTTAGTGGATCAAAGGATCCTGGGAAAATTGCTCGTCTCATACGGTAAAATTACATGTTTTATTGCAATACTTCGTCAATAGCATTTTTAAATAAATCTCCTAAGGATATCCCTGCTTTTTGGGCTTGCTCAGGTAGAATACTTTCTGTTGTTAGGCCAGGAGTAGTGTTCATTTCTAACATATAGGGTTCGTCCCCTATAAAAATAAATTCGCTTCTAGAAAAACCTTTCATTTTTAAAACATCATACGCCTTTTTTGCAGCTTTAATAACGTTTTCTTCTTGTATTTTACTTAATCTTGCTGGAGTTATTTCTTTAGATTTACCTTCATATTTTGCTTCATAATCAAAGAAGTCGTTTTCCGTAACAATTTCAGTGATAGGTAATACTTTAGTTTCTCCTTTATATTTTATAACACCTACAGAGACCTCTGTTCCATTAAGGAAGCTTTCGATGATTATTTCATCATCCTCTTTGTAAGCATTGTCAATAGCAGCTTGTAAATCTTCTTTCTTATGTACTTTAGAAATGCCAAAACTACTACCTGCTTTATTAGCTTTTACGAAGCAAGGGAGTTTCACTTTGTTAATAATTGCGTCTTCATCAATCGTATCTCCTAAATTTAAATAGTAAGATGCTGCGGATTTAATTCCGTAGGCTTTTAAAACACTTAGTAAATCTCTTTTGTTAAATGTTAAAGCAGCTTGGTAGTAATCGCATGAGGTTTGCGGTATTCCTAATAATTCAAAATATCCTTGCATAAGTCCGTCTTCTCCTGGGGAACCATGAATGGCATTAAAAACACAATCGAAATGAATAGTTTTATTATTTATTAAAACAGAAAAATCGTCTTTGTTAACGAGGTGTTCTGTATTGTCTGGAGCTACATAAATCCACTTATCTTTAAATATATGAATGCGGTAAGCGTCAAAAAAAGCTTTATCTAAATACTCATAAACAACAGTACCACTCTTTAAAGATATTTTGTATTCGCTAGAGTAACCGCCCATTATAATGGCTACTTTCTTTTTCATATGAATCTGTAATTACTTTTTTCTAAATTAAATAACAATACTTCAAAGTAAAGAAAAAAGCAATCCGTTTCCTATATTTGTCAGGTCAATTATACTCCATGAGAAATTTATTTAGATTTTTAAAAAGTAAATCTTTTTTAATTCAACTAGGTTTAGCCCTAGTTGTCTTAGTAATTTTAATATTTGTAATGTTACGTTGGTTGAACGGCACTACTAATCATGGGGAGTTTGTAGAAGTTCCAGATTTTGCTAAAATGTCTGTAATGGATATGCGTAAATCGGTAGAAGAAGCTGGGTTGCGTTATGAGGTGTTAGATTCTGCGAATTATAATCCCGATTATCCACGATTTTCTATTATTGAGCAAAATCCAGAGGCTGGTAATAAAGTAAAAGAGAATAGAAAAATATATTTTACGGTTAATCCTTCGGGCTATAAAAAGGTTACAGTACCTAAAATTATACAAGTAACACAGAGGAATGCTACTTCTATGTTGCGTGCTGTAGGCTTAGATGTACAAAGAGTTACCTATATAAATGAACTTGGTAAAGACATGGTGTATACTATAAAGTATAAAGGAAAAATGATTAAACCAGGAGATAAGCTACCAAAGACTTCTAAAGTAGAGTTGGTGTGCGGGAATGGTAATATTACGTCAAGAGCACAAATTAAGTCAGATTCAGAATAATATATGGTACCAATAGAAGAAGGCCCAGAGCCAAATGAAGGAGAACTTTATGAGCATCATAAAGTAGTAGCATCTAAAGGACAAGAACCACTACGAGTAGATAAATTTTTAATGAATTTTATTGAAAATGCTACTCGAAATAAAATTCAACAATCTGCACGAGGAGGACATATTTGGGTGAATGATAAGGTGGTAAAGCAGAACTATAAGGTAAAAGCTGGGGACGAAGTAAAAGTACTTTTTGAGCACCCTCCACACGAATTTTTACTGGTTCCTGAAGATATTCCTATAGATGTTGTTTATGAGGATGATGTACTTATGGTGGTCAATAAACCTGCAGGCATGGTAGTACATCCTGGACATGGTAATTATTCTGGAACCCTTATTAACGCTCTTATTTTTCATGTAGATAATTTACCAGCAAATAGTAATGAACGCCCAGGATTAGTACATAGAATAGATAAAGATACCTCGGGTCTTTTGGTTATAGCTAAGACAGAAGCAGCCATGACTCATTTGTCCAAGCAGTTTTTCGATAAAACATCCGAAAGAGAATATGTAGCCTTAGTTTGGGGGAACGTAGAAGAGGATGAAGGCACTGTCGAAGGTCATGTAGGTAGGCATCCTAAAAATAGATTGCAAATGCATGTTTTTCCGGAAGGAGAACAGGGGAAAGAGGCAGTCACTCATTATAAGGTCATAGAACGTTTGGGGTATGTTACTTTAGTTTCTTGCAAGTTAGAAACAGGAAGAACACACCAAATTAGAGTTCATATGAAACATATTGGACATACGCTTTTTAATGATGAACGGTATGGTGGAGAAAGAATTTTAAAAGGAACCACATTTACCAAGTACAAGCAATTTGTAGATAACGCTTTTAAGATTTTACCACGACAGGCGTTACATGCAAAAACCTTAGGTTTTGTGCATCCGGTAACGGGAGAAAAAATGAGTTTTGACTCTGAAATTCCAGAAGATATAGCTAATTGTATTGAAAAATGGAAGCAATACACAAAAAATAGCCAGTAGTATAAATTTCATCAATAATAGTATTGAAAAGTCTTTTCATTGGAGCTAGTTAATCTAGTGAATCCTTATTATTTTTATATTCTAATTTGTAAGAAAATGAAAATTGTTATTTCTCCGGCAAAGTCATTGGACTTTGATACTAAATTGCCAACAGGAAAATTTACACAGCCTAAATTTATCGAAGAATCGGTAAAGTTGAACAAGGTTTTGGCTAAGAAAAAACCTAAAGATTTGTCCGAGCTAATGCATATTTCGGATAAGTTAGCGCAGCTAAACTGGCAAAGAAATCAAGATTTTTCTGTTCCTTTTACAACGAGTAATGCAAGACCCGCTGTTTATGCTTTTAGTGGCGATGTGTATCAAGGTTTAGATGCCTATAGTTTGGATGAAAACAAGTTAGATACGTTACAAAAATCGTTACGTATATTATCTGGTTTGTATGGCATACTTAAGCCATTAGATTTAATACAGCCCTATAGATTAGAAATGGGAACAAAGTTAAAAGTTGGAAGAAATAGTAATTTGTACGAATTTTGGAAAAAAGAACTTACTGCTCATTTAAATTCGGAATTAGAGGATGGTGAACTTTTTGTAAATCTTGCTAGTAACGAATATTTTTTTTCTATTGATGTAAAGTCTCTAAAAACTCCTGTGATAACGCCAATTTTTAAAGATTGGAAAAATGATAAGCTGAAAATAATTAGCTTCTATGCTAAGAAAGCAAGAGGTTCTATGGTTCGTTATATTGTAAATACCAATGCAGTTACTTTAGAAGATATTAAAGGTTTTAATCTAGACGATTATCAATTTAGCCAGGCACATACATTAAAAGAAAACGAGCCCGTTTTTATTAGGTAGACCAATAAATTTTGGATTATATTCTTTTTCTTTCTGCTGTTTGTTTGCGTTTTTTGTTGCTCTTAATTTTAGTATTTCCAAATTTATAACGGAAGCCTAAGGTTAATAATCTTGTTTCTGGTCTGTAGTTCCAAGTGCTATATTGGTCAGCGAAATTAATAGTACTAAATATGTTCCCTTGTTTAAATATATCTGTAACTCCTAGAGAGGCGCTAGCTTTATTTTTCCAAAAAGATTTACGTATCGAAACGCTAAATTCATTATACCCAGATTGCACACTATTTTTATCGCTTAATTTAGAAAGATAATCAAAAGAAAAATCAGCCGTTAAGCTACGATCTTGTAAAAATGTAAAGGTGTTAATAGTTCTAAGAAAAAAAGACCAAACGCCATTGTCATATAATTGGTTTGTATTTATATCATTAAATCTATTTTCACTAAAGAAATAAGAAGACAAAACATAACAGTTCCAACTTTTTGTTACGTCTTTGTAGTATGAAAAGTCTAACCCATAAGAAAATTCACTTTCTAGGTTAGAACTTATTAAACGTACAATGTTTAGGTTGTTATCTTGAAAAGTGAGTTGGCTTAAATAGTTTTTTTCTTTACGTATATAAGCTTCAAAGTAATATTCATTATTATGTGCATAATTCAATGCTAAAAAGCTCCTATAGGAAGGTTTTAAATTAGGGTCACCTTCTTTAACAGTGAAATTATTTAAAAAAGATTGATATGGGTTTATGTCCTCATATCTAGGTCTGTAAATACGCCTATAGGCGTAAAGATTAAATTGGTCTTTTTTATTTGCGGTATACAAAATAGAAAAAGAAGGAAACAACTCTAAATAAGATTTTTTGGTTTTGGTAGCTAAGGTACGTTCTATGCCAAGTGTTTTCGTTTGTTCTACACGTAACCCAGTATTTAGTTCCCATTTTTTCCATTCCTTAGCGAAAGAGGTGTAGGCAGCAAAAACATCTTCATTATAGGTGAAATTTCCACGGTCTGTTAACGTAAAGTTTGTTGTGTTCTGATTAACCCCATTTTGGTTTATATAGCTTTCGGAATCTATAAAAGCATAGCGGGTTCCTACTTCAAAAGTAGCTTTTTTGCCTATAGGGTATGTTAAATCTATTTGGATGTTAAATAAATCTATTTGTTGGTTTGCGTCAGTGGTAAAGCTATTTTCATTGATTTTGTTACCAGTGTTGTTATAAAAGTTAGTGTAGCTTTGTTGGTTATTTTTGTTTTTAAAATAGGTGTAATGTGTCGCAAAAGAAAGTGTGGCTCCTTTTTTTGCTAGTTTGCGTTTAAAATCTACATAAATAGAAGAATTTAGCTTGGGCTTTTGAGTTTTGTTTTCTGTATAAAAACTAGAATTTACTAGGTTATTTACATCATTAATAGATACCTTAGAAGTGTAGGGTTTGTCAAATTTTGGTTGCCAGCTGTTTAAGGAGGAAATGCTAATAGTGTTTTTTTTGTTTAGTGTGTAGTCTAAGAAAAGGTTGGCGGTATGTATTTTTTCATACCTATGAAAATCTCGATTTTCATTCCATATAGTACTAATATTATTAGCATCTGTAAAATTGGTGATATATTTATTTCTTATGATTTTCTTAGAATCTATGTAGCTATAATTCATAGAAAAGGAAATATCTTTCCCCTTAAAAAAATTATCAAAACCAACGGTGTGTTTTGGTAATACACCTAATTTGTATCTATTAAATAGGGATCCGGTATAACCAGGAGTTATGTCTTTAGACATTTTTATATTTATCAGCATACCGCCTTCGGCACTGTATTTAGCAGGTGGTGTAGTAATTACTTCTATACTTTCTACATTAGTAGCCATAGTACCAGAAAGTAAATTCATAATATCATTTTTAGGCAAGTTTATCTTTTTACCATTAATCATTACACCTACATCACCAGAGCCTTTTATGGTTAATTTATCCTTTAAAATAAGTACGCCAGGCGTTTTTTTTAAAACATCTTCTAGGCTAACATCTACAAGCGTTGTGTTTTTAATGTTAAAAATTAATCGGTCAGCTTTGCGTTGTACTGTTGGTGATTTTGCAATTACTGTTGCGCCTTCGAGGGTATTAATGTTATTAATGTAAAGAACCCCAATGTTTAAATCTTTATAGAGATGTATTTCTTTATATTCGGAAGTGTTCCCTATGTAACTAGCACTTATTAGGTAAGCACCTTCTTTGATACTGTTTATTTTAAAATCTCCGTTTTCTTCAGAAATAGCTCCTTTTACAATGGTAGTATCTTTAGCATTATAAACCATAATATTTGCTAAGTATATACCAGTTTTATTACTGTTATTTACAGTGCCTGTTAGTATGTAATCTTGCCCATAACTACTGGAATTTAAAAAAAATAAACTTAGAGTTATAGCTAGTAATATTTTAGTTTTTAGCGGTTTTATGTTCTGGTAAAGTACAGTTGGGTGTAGTCTCATTTAAAAATATAAATAGTTGAGTTTATTAATTATAAATATAGCTATAAAACAGAATAATAGAATCGTTTTTTCTTACATTTAGTGAAGAATGAGGGTTTTCTAGTACTTTATGAAGTGGAATTTAATAGCGTCTATTTTTATAAGCATTTGATTATTTGTTACGGTATTCTTTGGTGTAATGATTTTTCTATTGAAAAATTATAGAGACTGTTAGTTAGAGTATTATCACAAATTAGGTGTAATTATGTTTTTAAAAGTGTTGTTACGCGCTATCAAAAACTGTAATTTTGATTTTATTATTAATTAACCATTAATTAAATCGAAATCAGGGTGAAAATCAATACTGTTTTAGTCGCAAATCGAGGAGAGATAGCCATACGTATTTTTAGAGCTTGTGTAGAAATAGGCATAAAAACTGTTGGTATATACACCTATGAAGATCGTTATTCTTTACATAGATATAAGGCGGATGAATGTTATCAGATAGGAGAAGATAATGAACCTCTAAAACCATATCTAGATATTGATGCTATTATAAAAGTAGCAAAAGATAATGGTGTAGATGCTATTCATCCGGGCTATGGTTTTCTTTCCGAAAATGCCGAATTTGCTCAAAAATGTGAAGACAATGGCCTAAAGTTCATAGGGCCTAAAGTATCTGTATTAAAGGCTCTAGGAGATAAAATTACGGCTAAATTGGTTGCAGTGGAGAATAATATTCCCATTATCCAAAGTAGCGATAAAGATTTAACTACCGTAGAAATAGCACTTTCAGAGGCAGAAAGAATAGGGTATCCTATTATGCTTAAAGCCGCTTCTGGTGGTGGTGGTCGTGGTATGCGTGTAATACGTACAGAGGCCGATTTAAGAAAAGGATTTCCAGAAGCACGCAGAGAATCGCTGAATGCATTTGGAGATGATACTGTTTTTCTAGAAAAATTTGTAGAAAACCCAAAACATATAGAGATTCAAATTGTTGCCGACGAGCATGGTAATATGGTGCATTTGTTCGAGCGCGATTGCTCGGTACAAAGACGTTACCAAAAGGTAATAGAATTTGCTCCTTCTGTAGGTTTGTCGCAAGAAACCAAAGATAGTTTGTATCAATATGCTTTAGATATTTGTAAAGCAGTAAACTATAATAATATTGGTACGGTAGAATTTTTGGTCGATGATGATGGTAGTATCTATTTTATCGAAGTAAACCCAAGAGTACAAGTAGAGCATACAGTAACCGAAATGGTTACGAATATCGACCTGATAAAAACACAAATTTTTGTTGCTGGTGGGTATAAATTATCCGACAAGCAAATAAAAATTGAGAGCCAGGATGCGGTACATATTTCTGGTTATGCGTTGCAATGTAGAATAACAACAGAAGACCCGAGCAACGGTTTTAAACCAGATTATGGTGTGGTAACCACCTACCGCAGTGCTTCTGGTTTTGGTATTCGTTTAGATGCTGGTAGTGTATACCAAGGGGTTTCTATTTCTCCATTTTTCGATTCTATGCTGGTAAAAGTATCAGCAAGAAGTAGAACTTTAGATGGTTCTTGTAGAAAAATGCGTAGGGCTTTAGCAGAATTTAGAATTAGAGGTGTAAAAACCAATATGGCCTTTTTAGATAATATTCTAAAACACCCAACTTTTAGAGATGGTAAGGTAACGGTTAATTTTATTCAAAATGAACCTAAGTTATTTGAGTTTGTGGAACCTAAAAACCGTGTCAATAAATTAATTCAATTTTTAGGAGATACTATAGTAAATGGTAATCCGGATGTAAAAAAATATGACCCTAAACACGTTTTTTCTAAGCCTATTGTTCCTTCGTTTCCAAAGAATGAAGACTATGGTAAGGGAACCAAAGATTTATTAACGGAATTAGGTCCAGAGAAATTTGCACAATGGTTAAAAAATGAAAAGAAAGTTCATTTTACAGATACCACCATGCGAGATGCACACCAGAGTCTTTTAGCTACGAGAATGCGTACTGTAGATATGCTAAAAGTAGCAGAAGGGTATGCTAAAAATAACCCAGACATTTTTAGTATGGAAGTTTGGGGAGGCGCTACTTTCGATGTTTGTTTGCGTTTTTTACAAGAAAATCCATGGGAGCGTTTAGCTTTATTGCGTAAAGCAATGCCTAATGTTTTATTGCAAATGTTAATTAGAGGCTCTAATGGCGTTGGTTATACCGCTTATCCCGATAATTTAATTGGCGAGTTTGTAGAGAAATCATGGGAAACTGGGGTTGATGTTTTTCGAATTTTCGATTCCCTAAACTGGATGAAATCTATAGCACCCTGTATAGAACATGTGCGTACAAGAACAGGCGGATTAGCAGAAGGTTCTATTTGTTATACGGGCGATATTTTAGACCCATCCAAGACCAAATACAATTTAAAGTACTACGTACAATTAGCAAAAGATATAGAAAATGCTGGAGCACATATTTTAGGCGTAAAAGATATGGCAGGTTTATTAAAACCAAATGCTGCGTATGAACTAATAGGAACCTTAAAATCCGAAATAAATATTCCTATTCACTTACATACACACGATACGTCTTCTACCCAAGCAGCAATGTATTTAAAAGCAGTAGAAGCAGGTGTAGATGTGGTAGATGTAGCATTAGGAGGTTTATCCGGACTTACATCTCAGCCAAACTTAAACTCGGTTATGGAGATGCTGCGTTTCCATGAAAGAGAGAATATATTAAATGTAGAAAAGCTAGCAGAATACTCTAACTACTGGGAAACGGTACGTAATTACTATTACACTTTTGAATCTGGATTAAAATCTGGTACAGGAGAAGTGTATAAGCATGAGATTCCTGGCGGACAGTATTCTAACTTAAAAGGACAAGCAATTGCTTTAGGATTAGAAGATAAGTTTCCAGAAGTTACCAAAATGTACGGAGAGGTAAATACCTTGTTTGGCGATATTGTAAAAGTAACACCAAGCTCTAAGGTGGTTGGCGATATGGCGCAATATATGATTAGTAATAGCCTAACCGTGGAAGATATATTAGAAAAAGGCGAAAATATTTCTTTTCCAGAATCGGTTAAGAGTTTCTTTAGAGGAGATTTAGGACAGCCCCTTGGTGGTTTTCCAGAAAAGCTTCAGAAAATAATTCTTAAAGATGAAATTGCGTATACCGAAAGGCCAAATGCACATTTAGAGCCGATAGATTTCGAGATAGAACTTAAAGCCTTTAAAAAGAAGTTTAAAAAAGGTATGGGAAGAGAGTTAGAAATGACCGACTTGCTATCCTATAAACTGTACCCAAAAGTATTTACAGAAGCCTATAATAACCATGTAAAATATGGTAATGTAATGAACATACCTACCAAGAACTTCTTTTATGGAATGGAAGTAGGAGAAGAAATAATGGTAGAGCTAGACAAAGGGAAAAAAGTACTTATTTCCTTAATGCTAAAAGGGGAGCCAGATGAAACTGGTAACGTTAGTATTTTCTTTAAAATTAACGGGCAGTTACGTAATGTATTGGTTAAGAACACTTCTGCAAAGGTTAGTAAAATAGAAAATACAAAAGCAGATATAGCAAATGCTAAAGAAATTGGAGCGCCATTACAAGGGCTTCTTTCTAGTGTATTGGTTAAAAAAGGAGAGGAAGTAAAAAGGAACCAACCGTTATTTATTATCGAAGCTATGAAAATGGAAACTTCTGTAACTGCTACCGCAGATGGGGTAGTAGACCGTATTTTGTTAACTGACGGATCCTTAGTAAATTCAGAAGATTTAATAATTGTATTAGAATAAATAAAGTATATAAGAATATAAGTCCCTTTGAAGACTACATTCAAAGGTGTTTTTTGTGTTAGCTATTTTTGATAAGAATATAGAAGAAGACATTCATTAACTTATCCGTAAGTAAATAAGAGAGTATGAAACAAACCCCAAGGTTAGAGGAATTTAAAAAATCGGTTACCAATAGATTTAACGTTTATAATAGCTTGTTTTTAAATCTACCTTATCGCAACATAGAAAACGTAGGAATGGTTATTCCTTTAATGTTAGATCAGTGTCAAAAAGGACTTAAATCGGGTAAGAACCCTAAAGAGATTTTAGAAATCTTTTTCGAGAATTATGTAGATATTAAATCCGAAAAAGATAGAATAGATTTTATGTTTCGTATTATTCAGTACGTAGAGCGCCAAGTGGTGTTGTATGATAGTGTAGAAGATGCAGCATTTCCAAAATTGTATGAACATAGTAGTAACCTTACCATTAAGGATTATTTTGAGTTGGTTCATAAGAATAAAAGTTGGGATAAAATTGCCGAGCAGTTATCTACTTTTAGCTCTAGATTAGTATTAACAGCGCACCCTACGCAGTTTTATACACCTGCGGTATTAGATATTATCGCGGAACTGCGAACGTTGATTCTAGAAGATAATATAGACGATATAGATGTTACCCTACAGCAATTAGGATTAACGTCTCTTATAAATTCTAAAAAACCAACACCATTAGATGAGGCTAAGAATATTATTTACATTCTTAGAAACGTGTATTATGATGCTGTGGGAGAATTGTATGCGTATTTAAGAAAGAATATTAAGAATACAGAATTCGAAAACTACAATATTATAAAATTAGGGTTCTGGCCTGGAGGAGACAGGGATGGTAACCCTTTTGTAACCGCAGATATCACTGCCGATGTAGCAGATGAATTACGAATTACTTTAATGAAGTGTTATTATAACGATTTAAAGCAATTGCAGAAAAAGTTAACTTTTAGTGCGGTTCAAGAATGTCTCAATGAACTTCGTGCAAATTTATATGCAGCCATGTTTAATCCCAAAAAGCATGTTGGCTATACAGATATTATTGGTCCACTAGAAAAAATAAGAGCCATTTTAATCGAAAAATCACACGGTTTATACTTGGCAGATTTAGATATTTTTATGGATAAGGTGAAAATCTTTAAAACCCATTTTGCAACTTTAGATGTTAGGCAAGACCATAGTATACATACCAGAGTAGTAGAAACAGTTTTAAAGCAAAACGGTTTAATTAAAGAAAATTTATCGGAGCTTAAGGATGAAGAGCTGGTAGGTATTTTATTGCATAAAGACCTGAAGTTAAACCAAGAATATTTTGAAGAAGGAACAGTAAGAGATACCATTAAAAACATTAGTCAGTTAAAAGACATACAAGGAAAGAATGGCGAAGAAGGCTGTAATAGATATATTATAAGTAATTCTGAAGATGTATTTTCTGTTCTTTTTGTGTATGGATTATTTAGATGGTGTGGATGGAATGCTAAAGAAATATCTTTTGATATTGTTCCTCTATTCGAAACTATGGATGGAATGGATGCAGCAGAAGATACCATGCAGAAATTATTCAACATGCCAGATTATATGGCGCATGTAACACAAAGAGATAAAAAGCAAACCATGATGCTAGGTTTCTCTGATGGTACTAAGGATGGTGGGTATTTAAAAGCCAATTGGTCAATCTTAAAAACCAAAGAAAGTCTTTCTGGCGTATGTGCTAAAAATAATATAAAAGCCATATTTTTCGATGGCCGTGGCGGACCACCAGCACGTGGAGGAGGAAAAACACACCGTTTCTACGCAGCACAAACCAAAGATATAGCAAACAACGAAATTCAATTAACTATTCAGGGGCAAACCATAACGAGTACCTATGGAACCAAAGAGCAGTTTAAGTATAACAGTGAGCAATTATTAACCGCAGGTTTATCTAATAATTTCTTTGGAGAAGAAAATGTAATTTCTAAAAATGAAAGAGGTTTAATAGAAGAGCTTTCAGAACTTAGTTTTGAGAAGTATGATGCCTTAAAACATCATGATAAATTTATGTCGTACCTAGAAAATAGAAGTACGCTTAAATATTATAATAAAGCTAATATTGGAAGTCGCCCAGGAAAAAGGGGAAACAAAGCTAAGTTAGAGCTGTCCGATTTACGAGCCATTTCTTTTGTAGGTTCTTGGAGCCAGTTAAAGCAAAACGTTCCGGGTTATTTTGGTTTAGGAACCGCTATAAAAAGCCTAAAAGATCAAGGGAGAATTGATGAGGTTAAGGCTTTATATAAAGAAGTTCCTTTATTTAAAGCCTTAATGTCTAATAGTATGATGTCGCTTTCTAAATGTTACTTTGAGCTTACCAGCTATATGAAAGAAGACAAAGAATATGGCGATTTCTGGACAATTTTGTATAACGAATACAATTTGTCTAAAGAAATGTTATTGCTCATAACAGATACAGAAATACTAATGGAGAACGAAGCCGTTTCTCGCGAGTCTATTAAAATTAGAGAGAATATTGTACTGCCATTATTGGTAATCCAGCAATATGCATTGCAGAAAATAGCAGCAGATTCGTCTTTTAAAGAATTGTATGAAAAGATAGTTACACGTTCCCTATACGGTAATATTAACGCTAGTCGTAATTCGGCTTAGTACCACAGTAATATTTTAAGAAGCACCCACTTTGATTTAAAATCAAAGTGGGTGCTCTTTATACCGATAAGTTGTTTACATTAGACAAATGTATTACTACCTCACTTTAGCCTTTCAGGCATATTGCATTTATCACTGTTTTTCCAACAAGAATAACAACTATTGGTTTCTTGTAATTATTTTTTTGCCAGTCATAGGTTGCTTGGTTTATCTTTTTATGAATGTTATTCGTAAGGATGATGTGGATAAACTGCAAAAAGATATAACAGCGGTAGTAAATCCAACAAAGAAAATAGAAGATTTAGAGAAGAAACTCGAGTTTTCTAATTCCTTTGAGAATAAGGTGGCTTTGGCCGATGCTTATTTGGAAAACAAAATGTATACAGAAGCTATTGCACAATATAAAACGGCTTTAATAAATATGTTTCAGAACGATTTTTATGTGATTTCTAAACTGCAAGAATGCCATTACTTTAAGTCGGAATTTGCAACCTCCTTAGAGTATGGAGAAAAAATAGTAGACTCGCCAAAATTCAAAAAATCGAAAGCTCCCTTTTTATATGGTATGGCCTTAGAAAAAGAAGGAAAAGTTGCCGAAGCAGAAGAGATGCTAAAATCTTTGGATGCCCCGTATAGCAAGTACCAAGAAAGGCTAGAGTTGGCAAAATTTTATATCCGTAACCATAAATTAGCGGCTTCTAAAGAAGTATTGCAAGACATAATAACGGAATCTAAAAGTATGTCTAAACCCGGGTATAAAACTAATTTAGCCATTTTCACCAAGGCTAAAGAACTTATTGCAACTGCCTAATAATGTTTACCCACGTACATCCATACGAGCCCTTTTTATTTAAAGAAGCCACCAAGCTTATTGTTGGCACATTACCGCCACCAAGATTCACTACAGGCGATTTAAAAGAGGACGATGTAGATTTTTGTTACGGTAGCCGAAACGGAATGCTTTGGCCTGTATTAGACCGTATTTTTAATCTAAATTTAAAGTACGAAACCACTGCCTACGCAGCCAACCAAAGACGTAATTTTTTACTCCAAAGAAAAATTGGAGTTTGCGATATTGTAGGTAGTGCCAAGAGAGATAAAATCGATGCTTCCGATTTGGGAATGCAGCATATAGAATTGCGTAATATTGTAGGATACTTAAAACAATATACCAAGGTAGACACGCTAATTTTCACAGGTGGAAACAGCAAAAATGGACCCGAATATTTTTTTAGAAAACACCTTAAAGAAAAAGGTTTGTCTCTAACCGTAGAGAATGACCAAGTACCCCGAATACATAGTTTTGTACTTCCTAATAGTACAAGAAAAATCACCACAGTTTCTTTAACAGCACCATCTGGAACCGCAAATAGAGCTATTGGCAGTATGCAGACATATAAAGAGTTAAAGAATGCAAACCCAAAATTTAATACACTAGATTTTAGAGTATTGCAGTACGAACCCTTTTTTTAATCGCAGGGCGATAGCCTATTTGGGTTTAATTCCTCCGTACTTGCTAGGAAAGAATACAAAAATTTTATACGGAATATCTCTTAGCCTTGCGCTTAGGTTGTTTATTTTTTAATCTATACTTCGAGGTTGCTCGTCGTTTATAAAGGGATTAAAAAGAGTATTTCGCGTATCTTTATAAAGAATGTAAATGAAGGTATGTTGTCTAAAATAATAACCTATATCATTGGTCTCGTTTGGCTGGTCAATGGTTTGTATTGCAAAATATTAAACCAAGTACCTAGGCACCAGGAAATTGTAACTTGCATTTTGGGAGAATCTTACAGACCTCTTTTCATAATTCTCATTGGTTGTTCTGAAGTGGCTATGTTTCTATGGATTGTCTCCAGAATAAAAACGCGTATAAATGCTATTTTGCAAATAACAATAATAGCAACCATGAATATAATGGAATTCCTTATAGTGCCAGATTTGCTGCTATGGGGAAAATACAATTCCCTCTTTGCATTTCTTTTTATAGTACTTATTTATGTAAATGAGTTTCATTTACGAAAAGAACAAAACCCAGTACAGCATGTTTTCTAAACTAAAAGACCACCCTTTTGCGATAGAATCCCATTTTAAAAGTTCTTTGGTATTCACATTTGCAGTACCCAAAGAACAACTGCAAGATAAGATACCCAAATGCTTACAGTTAGATACTTTTAAAGATACCCATGCATTTGTTGCTGTAGCTATGGTGCAAACGGAAGATTTACGCCCCAAAGGTTTCCCTAAATTCATGGGGAATAATTTTTTCTTAATTGGGTATCGTGTTTTTGTGCGGTATACCACTAAGGAGGGCAAGAACTTACGAGGATTATATATTTTAAAGTCGGAAACCAATACCAAGAAAATGGAATTTATGGGGAATATTTTTACCCATTACCAATACACCACCACGGATATTACACAAACAGAAGAGGAGGAGAAGCTAGAAATAGAATCCAAAAAATCGGGATTTAAAGTAGCTATGAGAAAAGAAAACGAAGCTGAGGTTTCTTTACCTAAAGATTCTCCATTTGCAGATTTTAAAGAAGCACGCAGATTTGCAGGCCCGCTGCCATTTACCTTTACGTATAATAAAGAAAAGAAAGAAATTTTAATTATAGAAGGTGTACGCCAAAATTGGAAACCACAACCGGTAGAGGCTTTAGAATATAATTTTAGCTTCTTAAAAGAACAAAATATAGAAAATGCGGTTTTGGCCAATGTTTTCGAAATAAAAGACATTCCCTATTATTGGAAAAAAGGCAGAATAGAAAAATGGAAACCCTAAGAAAACCTAACCAAGGCGTTCTCAATATAGTACGCTTTAACTGGCATTTTTATGTAATAGCGATACTGCTTATTGGGGTATTACTGCTGGGAGTTAATTATGTAACTCCAATAGGACAGATGTATATTTACAGCGCAATAATTATACTGCTAGTGGCAGTGCCATTACTTGTGTCTTTAGTAGTGTCTTGGTATGTGTACGATTGTTCAGGTCTGTATGCCTTCTCTTGGCTACCTGAAGAAAACACAGAACAAACTATTGTAAATGTAAATGCCGGTTTTGATGAAACCAGTGCTATATTTAAACAAAGGTTTAAAAATTCCGAACTAAAAGTGTTCGATTTTTACGACCCTAAAAAACATACGGAGGTTTCTATACAAAGAGCACGTAAAGCATACCCACCGTATAAGAATACTATAATAATAGAAACCACCCAATTACCAATGGAAGATAGCACCGCCGATAAAATACTAGTGGTATTTGCTGCACACGAAATTAGAGATGTAGAAGAAAGGCAAGATTTTTTTAAAGAATTATATAGAGTATTAAAACCTAATGGGAGAATATATGTGCAAGAACATCTAAGAGATACTGCCAATTTTTTGGGATACACAGTAGGTTTTTTACATTTTTATGATAGAAAATCATGGTTTACTATTTTTAAGAATGTTAACTTAGATATAGCCAAAGAGCTAAAACAAACCCCATTTGTTACCACCTTTATACTCGAAAAAAATGGAAATACACATTAAAATTATAGGCATACTGTTAGTTATTTTGGCAGGAATACATGTAATATTTCCCAAATATTTTAATTGGAAAAAAGAATTAAGCGCGCTAAGTCTTATAAACAAACAGATGATGGAGATACATACCCTCTTCATAGCCATTACCGTTTTGTTTATGGGCGTACTTTGTGTTTCTTCGGCAGTGGAGATTGTAGAAACACCATTAGGTAGAAAAATAGCCTTTGGTTTTGCGATTTTTTGGTTACTACGCCTTATCATACAGTTTGTGGGTTACTCTTCTAAACTATGGAAAGGCAAGCGGTTTGAAACCCTAGTACATATAGTATTTAGTATACTATGGCTATATATTACGGCTGTTTTTTTGGTGACTGCATTGGCATAAATATAGATTATCATTAATTATATCTTTTAGTATTCGGAACACCAGAATAACAACAAAAACATCAATTCGAGTGCTTTGCCTTTAGGTAAAGCGTATCGAGAATAGTTTTTGCGACAAAACTCGTTCTCCATATTTAACCATTACATGCCTTAAAAAAACACTTTAAAAGAGGGTTTTTCCATCATATTGATGCTTTATTATATGCATGCCGTACTTATTAATATATTCGTTAATAAGTATTTATGGGTATTACACTTTTCTGTACTATTTATTTCTAAAATTGTAGGAGATTTATGTTTTACAAGTAAATTAGAAAAGAAAAATTCCGTTTATCGGAGTGTTAGCAAAAAGCGTAAAAAATGAAAATACAATATAAAAGAAAAAAACTAAATTCAAATCTCTGGATTGGTATTGTTTGGTTAATAATTGGACTATTAACTCTAAGCTATGATGGACAAAAACGTTGGATGGATTACGGATATATTTTTATGGCAGTTCTTTATCTTGGACAATATTTCTACGAGTCTCGAAATCAATATTTGACCATAAAAAACGGTAAAATCAGTAAAAATCGATTTTTCGGAAGGACTATAGAGTTAAATCAAATAAATTGGATTAAGAAATATGCTGGAGATTACATTCTGAAAACGGACAAGCAGGAATTGACAATCAATACGGATTGGATTGACGAAAAATCAATACTTGAATTGAATAAGGTTTTAGGACAGTTGAAATTATCTCCTGAGAAAACGCCATTTGCTAACAAAACCTATACGTAATGCGGACTTTTGGGCTAAAACGGAAAGGTCTGTGTATATTTATGGTGTCGCTAAATCTTATGGATTTAGCTTTGAACAAGAAAAAATAAAACTAAACAATAAGCTTTAGCTTCGTGCGCAGACGGAAACGGAAATGTTTCCTTGCCTCCGCACTACGCATAGCTCAGTCGTTGTAAAACATTTAAAAAAATATATGGACGAAAGATGGACTTTAGGAGTTTTAGGTTTGTACACTGTTATATATCTTGTTGTTTTCTTTGTACATAAATCACAAATTGACAGACAGAAAGATGTTATATCTTCAATGAAATCGTTTATGGAAGTATTTAAAGTAGACGAAGTAAAAAAGTTTGTTGAGCTTAAAGAAAATAGAATGATAATGCAGTTTGAGGACGAAATGAAGAATGACGGGAATCTAAGGGAAATGACCGAGAAAATAGTTCTTGAAAGAATTGAGCCTCTTAAAAAAGTGTACATAGACCAAATGGGAGAACAACACTTAGAGATGACAGCCCGTAATAGCTGAGTTTATGAAAGCAGTTAAAAAAGAAGATAGAGAAAGATTCATAACAGAACAGTTAAATAGTTGTAAGCATATTTTTATTCCTATGCTTGATGATATTGATAGTAATAGGATTTGACATTATCGTAATTATTCTTTGAGTCTAACCAGTGTTTTAGTATAAAACCATATTTTTCATCAAACTCATCGGTTACTTCGGATTTAGTAACGCAAGCAGAACCGAAAAAAAAACGTTTTACAACAAAACCTATACTTAATAAGGGTTTTAGTAATTTATTCATAGTTCTGTGTTTATTTGTTAAGTCGCTAAAAAATTAAATTTTTTTTTTGTTAAAAATTAAAAAAAATAAGATATCACTTTCAGATTAGAAATAGAACCACTCGTATTTGAACATTCTCCCAACGATGTTGATTTAATTAATCATTGGAAAGAGGTTAGTCAAGCCTTTAAATCATATGAATTTGATTATGAAGATTCTAAATACATAATAAATTCCGATTTCAGTAACCTTTTTAAAAGAGCGGAAGATAAGAATGCATTTTATGGCGGAATAATTGAAATGAAAATTTCCTGTAGCAACTCAGACAGCAAAAAGAACATAGAAAAATTCATTATTTTAAGCTATATAGACGTACTATTTTTATGTTCAAATTTTGCATATCCTGGTTCCATGAATATTCGTTCTTCTATAGAATTAAACAATAAATCTGTCGAAGAAATTAATCTCACAGGTGTTTATTTTGAAAGCTCGACTGAAACTTCTCACAAGTTTGGTGGATGGCCAGAGATTAGAATAATCCCGATAAAATATGTTCTTGAATGGTATAACTCACTAAATGTGGGTTTGAAAATCAAAGCAGAAAATAATATTGAAAGAACTTTGTTTTCAATCTTATATTTTTCACATGATACTTATGCTGGGTATAACCCAACCCTTATTGTGTGGATAATTCAAGCATTAGAGTCTTTTTATGGAATAAAGTCAAATGATTCAATCATTAAAACCCTAAAAAATCGTATTTCCTTACATTTAGGGCAAACGCCACAACCGAAAAAAGTAAACAAAAAAATTAATGAGTTCTATGATTATAGAAGCAAGTTCGTACATGGTGATATGGAAATCATGAGACTTGGTGGTGATAAATTTTTACGAAAAGATTATATTGACGATTATATTGACGATTATATTGACGATTATAATTTGAAACTAATTGACCTATGCGATTTTGGAGTAACATTAGTGATTTCGAGCATTCAAAAAATGATAACTATTGATGCCAAATCAATGGAATTCAATGAAACAGTAAATTACAAATAACTTTTGCTAACAAGGCCTATAAATAATGCGGAGTTTGGTGTTTAACTCAAAGTTATGTGTACTTTTATAAGGTCGCCAAATCAGTTTGATTTGACATTGTAGTAAGTAAAAAAATAAAATACAAACGAAAAGTTTTCTTGCCTCCGCACTACGGATAGCTTAAGCTGAAGAAATACCCTCACATAAATTGAATAACATCGAAACAACGGAAAATATATTCGCCCATTTTGAAAAATTTATTAAACTTTCGGAAAGTTTGAAATCTGAACTTTCAAAACGAATAAAGCCGATAGTATTTCAAAAAGGAGAACTCGTTTTAGACGCAAACAATATCTCTAAAAAAAGTTATTTCATTAACAAGGGTATTCTACGAACTTATTTTATTAAAAATGGAAAAGAAATTAGTGAATATTTTTCAGGAACAGATGAATGGGTCAACTCACCCAAAAGCTTTATGCAAAGAAAAAAAGATATCTACTACATTGATGCAATTGAAAATACCGAAGCATATTCTATATACGTAAACGACCTTGTATATCTTTTTGACAATTTTCCAGAAATGGAACGTTATGCTCGTTTATCAATGGGAACTATTTTTGGTCATTTTATGGAACGTATAACCTCTATAAGATTTACATCTGCCAAAGAGAGATATAATCATTTTCAAAAAACTTATTCTAATATTTATCATCGTATTCCTTTAGGTATGGTTGCTTCTTATTTAGGAATAACTCAAGAAACATTAAGTAGAATAAGGGCAGAAAAGTAGTTATTTGATCAATAGCGTCCTAAACGCTTAAAAAAGAGAAAGGGAGTTTTGTTCCTCAAAGTTACCTTTGTGGTGCAACACAAAAAGCACCTTTCTCAGATGATAA
>NZ_JADGES010000136.1 GCF_016744255.1 Maribacter sp. | reverse complement strand
AAAATTATATTATAATTGCAGCTTTGGATGGTAAAGCTGGCGCTTTGAATTTTTCATATAACGAGTTGGAAACTATTAAAATTATTGATAGCAAAGGGGTTGTTTATAAACCTATGAATCAAGAAGAATTACCCGTTGAGACCCAAAATTTATTGAATATTTTAAAGCCTACATTGAGCAATGTTATTGGGTAAATGGGGAAGAATATGGAATTCTATGTTTTTACAGATGTAGATGAAAAAGGAAATAAAATTTTAGACCCAACTTCGGAATCTAATTTTTCTGTATTTTATAATGGAGATAGTTTTAATTGGCGATTGCCTTTAGGTTCTCTAATTCCTAAAAAGAGATGCCCTTTGGATGATGAAATGCTTAATGGAAGCTGGAAATTTTGCCCTTGGCATGGAAAAGAACTTTTAGAAATAGAAAAAAAATAACAATGATGAAAACAAGAAGAGATTTTGTTAAGCTTACAGCTTTGGCTGCAATAGGTACTATACCATTCAATGGCATGTCTAACCCTTTGTTTAGGAGTTTGTCAGAGTTGAAAACCGATTTAGATGTTTCTATTTTCTCAAAACATTTACAATTTTTAGATTACGAATCTACAGGTTCAATGGCAGCAGAGATGGGTTTTTCGGGGGTAGATTTAACGGTCCGCCCAAAAGGGCATGTAGAACCAAAGAATGTCATAGAAATTCTTCCAAAAGCTATACAAGCTATACAAAAAGGAGGGTCTTTATGTAAAATGATAACTACAAGTATAGAAAGTATTTCTAACCCTTTGGATGTAGATATTATTAAAACTGCAGCACAGGAGAATGTAGAATTTTATCGTACAAACTGGTTTGGGTATAAAGAAGAAATTTCTATGCAAGAATCTTTAATAGGTTACGCAGAAGAAGTACGCAAATTAGGGGAATTGAATAAAGAGGCTGGCATTATTGGTTGTTACCAAAACCATGTAGGAGTTCATGTTGGAGCTTCTTTCTGGGAAATTAAAAAAATATTAGAAACAGTAGACCCTAAATACTTTGGAACACAGTATGATATTAGACATGCAGCTGTAGAAGGAGGAATATCTTGGAAGAATGGTTTGCGATTATTGCAGTCTCATATAAAAGTAATCGTATTAAAAGATTACTTATGGAAACAAATAAATGGTACATGGAAGCTTGTTAATGTTCCAATAGGTGAAGGGATGGTAGATTTTGATACCTACTTTAAGCTATTAAAAAAATATGGATTAAAACCACCAGTATCTTTGCATTTAGAATATGACTTGGGAGGAGCAGAGAAAGGTAATCGTACTATTTCTGTAGATAAGAAAGTTGTTTACGATGCTATGAAAAAAGATTTAAAGGCAATTAATATTTTGTGGAAAAAAGCATAAGGAAAGAAAAACCCCGTAGCAAATAAATCTGCTACGGGGTTTACAACTAACCAACCTAAAAAACTATTTTTATTGTCTTCTACTACTTCTTGTAGTTGTAGACCTAGTGTTACTTCTAGAGCTTTTAGAAGGAGCGCTAGTTACTCTTCTAGAGCTTGCGCTTCTTGAAACGGTATTTCTACTTCTTGAAGGTGTTTTACTAACTGACCTTTGTTTAGAACTTCTTGTAGAAATACCTGAGCTTCTAGATACTCTTTGCGTAGGTCTTTGTATTGATTTTCTTTGCGTATTATTATTTCTTGTTGCAACAGTTCTCCCAGAGCTTCTATTTGCAGGTTTTTTGTAAGACCTAGTAGTACGTGTTGCAGAGGTACTTCTAGATGTTCTTTGTGTAGGCCTTTGTATTGATTTTCTTTGCGTATTATTATTTCTTGTTGCAACAGTTCTCCCAGAGCTTCTATTTGCAGGTTTTTTGTAAGACCTAGTAGTACGTGTTGCAGAGGTACTTCTAGATGTTCTTTGTGTAGGCCTTTGTATTGATTTTCTTTGCGTATTATTATTTCTTGTTGCAACAGTTCTCTCGGAGCTTCTATTTGCTGGTTTTTTGTAAGATCTAGTAGTACGTGCTACAGAGGTGCTTCTAGGTGTTCTGCTAATTTCTCTTTTTGTTATTGAAGTTCTTCTAGAGTTACTTCTATTTGTTTTTGTATACCCTCTCTGGGTAGTACTATTTCTATTATAAGTATTTCTGTTTACTGTTCTGTTGCTTCTTGTAGTGTTAGAACGAGTAGCAACTCTTTTGTCATTTCTATAAATTTTAGATCTAGATTGACGTGTCTTATTGTATCTATGTTCACGACCTATTTTAGCATAAGTTCTTCTAGTGTTATATCTATATGGGCTATAGTAAGTATAACGAGTTGGTGCATAGTACCTTCTGTAAGGTTTATTAAAAACCAAGCATAAGTTAATAGAGGGTCTTAAAAACAATCTGTGAAAAGGTCTGTAAACATAATGTCTATTATATCTATTTATATAACCAGTGTGATAGTCATAACTTCCTCGGTGGTTATAATATACGTACATACCACCAACTCTGTATACTCTTCCGTTTCTATACGTAACGCCTACAGAACCAATATTGGAAACTCTTCCATAATAATCATAATAAACAGGAACATTTTCTACTTGAATTATAGCGCCATAATCATCATATTGTGCATAAGGGCTATAATCGTAACCAGAATTAAAAGTAATGTTGCTATTATGATGTCCTAACCTGTTGTCTATGTAAAAATCGAATTCACCATCTGGGAATACGGAAAACGTAATGCCATTTTCTACAAAAATAAAAGAGTTATTGTATTGATAAGCATTGCGTGTTGCAACCTTATCATCTGTTGTACTAGCGTTGATACTTAATGTACCAAAAATAAGTGCTGTAAAAAGGAGTACTAATTTTCTCATGATATAAGGTTTAAATTTTAAATGCAACTATTTACATTCTCTTAGTATATACCAAACAACGTGCCAGAAAATTATAAATAATTTTAGTTGACTGATTATTAGCTTTCTAAAATGTATTTTTAGGTGTAGTATTTTAGGGGGAAGCTAAATTAATTTCTCTTTTAGGTAAGGAGCAGTAAGCGATTTTTTGTTTTTTGCAACAACCTCGGGTGTTCCTTGTGCAATTAATTGCCCTCCATTATCGCCACCTTCAAGTCCAAGGTCAATAATATAATCGGCACATTTTATGAGTTCAATATTATGTTCTATTACTACAATAGAATGCCCTTTTTCTATTAAGGCCGTAAAAGATTTTAAAAGTTTTTTAATATCATGAAAGTGAAGTCCAGTCGTAGGCTCATCAAAAATAAACAAGGCTTGGTCTTTTGTTTTACCCTTAACTAAGAAGGAGGCTAGTTTAATACGTTGTGCTTCTCCGCCCGAAAGGGTAGAAGAGGACTGTCCCAAAGTAACGTACCCTAGGCCAACATCTTGTAATGGTTGTAGTTTAGCAACTATTTTGGTTTGCTCGTTTCCTTTAAAAAAAGCTATGGCATCATCAATAGTCATGGTTAAGACATCATCAATACTGGCATTTTCAAATTTAACTTCTAGTACTTCTTTCTTAAAACGTTTACCATTACAAGCATCACATTCTAAATGTACATCTGCCATAAACTGCATTTCTACAGTAATTTCACCATCTCCTTTACATTTCTCACAGCGACCTCCATCCACATTAAAAGAAAAGTGTTTGGCTTGGTACCCTCTAATTTTACTCAATTTTTGCCCAGCAAACAAGCTGCGAATATCATCGTATGCCTTTATATAAGTAACAGGATTGGAGCGCGATGACCTGCCTATAGGGTTTTGGTCTACAAATTCAACATGTTTAATACCACTATATTTTCCATCTACAGAGGTAAATTGCCCAGCTTTTTCACCAAATCCTCCAACTTTTTTTAAAATAATAGGATATAATAATTTTTTTACTAAAGTACTTTTTCCGCTACCAGAAACCCCAGTAACCACGGTAAGTACATTTAAAGGAAAGAGAACATCGATATTTTTAAGGTTATTTTCTCTAGCCCCTTTTATTTCTATAAAATTAGAAAAAGGTCTTCTTTTTTTTGGTATTTCTATAGACATAGAGCCATTGAGGTAGCTAGCTGTTAAGGAGTCTGTTTTTAAAACTTCTTTCAGTGTACCATTGGCTACAACTTCACCACCATGGGTTCCTGCTTTAGGGCCTATATCAATAACTTGGTCAGCGGCTTTCATAATATCCTCATCATGCTCTACTACAATAACGGTATTTCCTAAATCCCGTAAGGATTTTAAAACAGTAATTAAGTTCTCGGTATCTTTCGGGTGCAGACCAATACTTGGCTCATCTAATATATACATAGAACCAACTAAACTACTACCTAGTGAAGTTGCTAAATTTATACGCTGACTTTCTCCACCGGATAGGGTATTCGATTTTCTGTTTAAAGTTAAATAGCTAAGACCAACATTCTCTAAAAACTCTAATCTTGTATTAATTTCTTGTAATAGTCTTTTGGCAACTGTAGTGTCGTGGGGATCTAACGATAAGTCTTTAAAAAAGGGGATAAGTTTTTTAATAGAAAGATTTACTAAATCTGTGATAGAAGTGTTAGCAACTTTTACATAATTGGTTTCTTCTCGGAGTCTTCTTCCTTTACAGCTTGTACACTTTGTTTTGCCTCGGTAACGAGAAAGCATTACTCTATTTTGAATTTTATAACTTTTATCTTCTAGCATTCCAAAAAATGCATGTATGCCTGTAAAATGAGAATTACCATCCCAAACCAATTGTTTTTGTTCATCGGTTAATTGAAACCAGGGTTTGTGTATTGGGAAATCAAATTTATAGGAAGAGTTTACCAACTCATCTCTATAAGCGCTCATACTTTCACCTCTCCAAGCAAATATGGCATTTTCATAAACAGAAAGGGCTGTGTTAGGTATAACTAAATCCTCATCAATACCTATAACATCGCCATAACCTTCACATTTTGGGCAAGCTCCATAAGGGTTATTAAAACTGAATAGATGCACATTTGGTTCTAGAAATTGTAATCCGTCTAATTCAAATTTATTGCTAAAAGAAACCTGCTTCTCTGTTTCTAAATCTTCTAGGATACAATTTCCTTTACCTTCAAAAAAAGCAGTATCTACCGCATTAGCAAGGCGATTGTAAAAATCTTCATCCTCTTTGGTAATAATACGGTCTATAACAAGATAAAATTCTTTACCTATATTTTCTGGGGCTTGGTCTATTCGTAGAACCTTTCCTTTATATTTTATTCTAGCATACCCTTGTTTAGAGAAAAGTTCTAGAGATTTAATAGAATATCGGTCTTCTGTTATTGTAATAGGCGCGAGCAATAATAGTTTTGTATTATCTTTATAGGTTTTAACATGGTTTACAACATCTGTTACCGTATGCTTTTTTACTTGCTTACCAGATACTGGAGAATAGGTTTTTCCGATACGGGCAAATAAAAGTTTTAAATAATCATAAATTTCAGTAGTAGTGCCGACCGTAGATCTAGGATTGGTAGAGTTTACTTTTTGTTCAATAGCAATTGCAGGAGCAATACCTTTAATGTAATCTACTTTAGGTTTGTTTAGTTTGCCAAGAAATTGTCTGGCATAGGAAGATAAACTTTCTACATACCTTCTTTGCCCTTCTGCATATAAAGTATCAAAAGCTAAACTAGATTTTCCTGAACCCGATAAGCCTGTTATAACTACAAGTTTGTTTCTAGGTATTACAACATCTATGTTTTTTAGATTATGCAGCTTAGCACCTTTAATTATTATATTTTCTTTGGGGTTTACTTCTAGTAGTGTAGACATCTTATTATTTAGAAAAACAAAGATACAATATGCCTTTAATTTATGCGCAAAGTATTTAAATACGGAGCTTAAAAGTTAAATAATTTATAAAGTCATTTGTTAATAACATTTAATTTTACCTATCTTTGACTAACACTAAACGTTAATTAGCCTATAGAAACAAATTTACTTTTTTAAGTTAGAATAGTACCCACAAGACCTTTTCATAAGAAAAGGCCCCCAATTTTAACCCTAAAAGTAAACACTATGGATCTACAAATTAACGACGCAGTACTGGTAAAACAGTATATTGATGGAGACGAAAGAGCATTAGAATCTCTAATTAATAAGCACAATAAACGTATTAACGGTTTTATTTATTCAAAAGTAGGTGATCGAGAGATTACGGAAGATATTTTTCAAGATACCTTTATGAAAGTTATTAGAACTCTAAAAAGAGGTTCTTATAATGAAGAAGGTAAATTTTTACCTTGGGTAATGCGTATAGCCCATAACCTTATAATTGATCATTTTAGAAAAACGAATCGAATGCCAAAATTTGATGGATCAGATACGTTTAGTATTTTTTCTATTATTGGTGATGAAAGACTTAATATAGAAAAGCAATTAATAAAAGAGCAAATAGATACAGATTTGTCCTTACTAATAAAGGAACTTCCTAAAGACCAACAAGAAGTTTTAGAAATGCGTATATATAAGGATATGAGTTTTAAAGAAATATCCGACAATACAGGCGTAAGTATTAATACGGCTTTGGGGAGAATGCGCTACGCATTAATTAACCTTAGGAAGATTATTGAGGAGTATAATATAGTTTTAACGATTTAATTGGTAAAAGGTCGACTAGTTTGATTACATTGTACAAAGATGGCGTTATACATTTGAAACAACATCAATAGTACTATGGAGAAAATTTACACTAAAAGTCAAAAAGAATGTGAGTTAGTTAAAGCACAACCAGAAACAATTCAGTTTTTATTGAACTTCTCTAAGTCTTTAAAAATTACAGAAGCTAAAGGAATAAAATTCGAGAGTAATTTAAACTAAGCTTTACTACATAATATATAAGGAACTCTTAAGATTTGTCTTAAGGGTTTTTTTATGCTTTAAAATGAAGTAGAACAAATACTATCCTAAAAAGAAGCCATAACCTTTATGGACTAAATAGATTATATCTAAAGAACACAGCATTTTCACATGCATATTGTTTCCTGCCTTTTGCAACTATATTAATACTTACATATTGTGCAATAATTAGAATTCCCTTGTTTCACATCAAAAAGTAGGGGTTTTACAACATACTTTTTACCACGGCTTATGTTTTATATAGTTTTAGACTATAATTAAGAAATCACATTGATTTTAGATTAACTATTAAATACAAACCATTAACTAAGAAAAGCCCCCTGATCTTAAAAACAAAAAAA